>DATLGR010000236.1:0-9942 GCA_035540415.1 Burkholderiales bacterium
GATCCAGGGCAGCGGCTACAAGTCGCTGAAGGACGGCCAGAAGGTCTCCTTCGACGTCACGCAGGGCCAGAAAGGCCCGGCCGCGGCCAACATCAAGCCGCTGTAAGCGCCGCGCGGGCGACCGCGCAGGCCTAGAAGGAAAGCCCGGGCGACCGGGCTTTTTTTTCGCACCCGATCGGGCGCACACTGCGGCTTCATTCTCGGGAGAAGTCGATCGATGGCAGAGCGCTACTCGCTCCTCATCCGTAACGGCACCGTCATCGACGGGACGCGCGCCCCTCGCCATGAGGCCGATGTGGCGGTGCGCGACGGGCGCATCGCGGGCATCGGCCGGCTGGTGGGGGCGCGCGCAGACCGCGAGATCGACGCCGAAGGCAAGATCGTCGCTCCCGGGTTCATCGACGCGCACACGCACGATGACCGCCTGATGCTCTCGGCGCCCGACATGGCGCCGAAGGTGAGCCAGGGGGTCACGACGGTGGTCGCCGGAAATTGCGGTATCTCGCTTGCGCCGGCGCCGCACGGGATGCGGGCGCCGGTACCGGTTCCGCTCGATCTTCTGGACGACGAAGGCGCGTGGTTCCGCTACCGATCGTTCCCCGAGTACGTCGCGGCCTTGCGCGATGCGCCCGCGGCGACCAACTGCGTCCTGCTCGTCGGCCATTCGATGCTGCGGGTGCAGACGATGGATAACGTCGAGCGCACGGCCGGCGCGGCGGAAATCCGCCGAATGCGGGCGCTGGTCGACGAAGCGCTGCAGGCGGGCGCGGCCGGGGTCTCCACCGGCCTTTACTATGAGCCCGCCGCGGCCGCGAGCACCGAGGAGGTGATCGAGGTGTGCCGTCCGCTCACGGCGCACCGCGGTCTTTACTGCACCCACCTGCGCGACGAGGGCGACAAGGTGCTCGAGTCGCTGGAGGAGAGCTTCCGCATCGGGCGCCAGCTCGGCGTGCCGGTGGTGATCTCGCACCACAAGGTCGCCGGCAAGCCGAACCACGGTCGCTCCGCCGAGACCCTGCCGGCGATCGAGCGGGCGATGCGCGCGCAGGCGGTGAGCCTCGACTGCTACCCCTACTGCGCTTCCTCGACGGTGCTCTCCTACGGTCGCACGCTCGGGGCGTCGAAGACCCTCGTGACCTGGTCCAGGCCGCATCCCGAGCTCGCCGGGATGGAGCTCGGCGACATCGCGCGCAAGATGTCTCTGTCCGTGGAGCAGGCCGTCGAGAAGCTGCTGCCGGCGGGGGCGATCTATTTCTCGATGGATGAAGCCGACGTGCAGCGCATCCTCGCTTTCGAGCACACCATGGTGGGTTCCGACGGGCTGCCGCACGACGCCGCGCCGCATCCGCGGCTCTGGGGAACCTTCCCGCGCGTGCTGGGGCACTACGCGCGCGGGCTCAACCTCTTTCCGCTGGAGACCGCGGTCTACAAGATGACCGGGCTCACGGCGCAGACCTTCGGCCTTGCCCGCCGCGGCGTGCTGAAGGAAGGCTGCGCGGCCGACATGGTCGTGTTCGACGCCGCCGAGGTCGATGAAGGCGCCAGCTTCGCTCAGCCCATTCGGCCGGCGAAGGGCATCGACACCGTGATCGTGAACGGCTCGATCGTGTGGCACGCGGCGGGGCCTACCGGTGCGCGCCCGGGGCGCGTCTTGACGCGGTCGGGCTGACGCCCCGCCGAGAAGAACGCCGGAAATCGAGTCGCCATCCGTTGGCTTTTCCGCGGTTGCGTTGAACTCGCGCCCGGAGCGTGGTCCAAAAGTGCAGGGACGACCGTCTATCTTGCCGAGCGCGCAGGACGCCTTCAGCGCCGCAGCGAAGGCGTGGCGGTCGCCCGAAATTGCCCGGGCCAGGAGCGGCTTGCTTCGTTCGCGGTGGAGCCGCCGCTCCGACCGCGGCACGCGCCTCCGTGCGGCACGCAGGCAGTCGGCGGTCGGGCCGCCTGAGCGGCGCGCAGCTGGTGTTAGTAGAATCGACCGCTTCGTTCCACCCCTTCGAGGCTCCGCGCCATGCTGACGCTTTTCTACGCCCCTACCGCCTGCTCCATGGCCGCGCACATCTTGCTCGAGGAGAGCGGCGAGAAGTACGAGGCCAAGCGCATGGACCTCTCCAAGGGCGAGCAGAAGACCCCCGAGTACCTGAAGATCCATCCGCTCGGCCGCGTCCCCGCGCTCAAGCTCGACGACGGGTCGCCGCTGACCGAGAACACGGCGATCCTGCCCTACCTCGGGAAACGTTTCGGCCTGTGGCCGACCGACCCGGTGAAGGAGGCGAAGGCGCTTTCCCTTGTCGGCTTCTTCGCTGCGACCGTGCACCCGGCCCACGCCCACATCGGGCGCCCCGAGCGCTACACCGAGGACAAGTCCGCCTTTCCCGGCATCCAGGCGATGGGCAGGAAGAGCTTCCACGAATACCTCCGGCAGATCGATGCGATGTACGCCGGACGCGAATGGCTCGCCGATTCCTACTCGGCGCTCGATCCCTACGCCTTCGTGTTCTACGTCTGGGGCGTGAAGCGCGAGCTGCCGGTGGGCAAGCTCAGGAACTACACCGCCATGAAGGCGCGCATGCTCGAGCGCCCTGCGGTGCAGCGCGTGGCCGCCGACGAGGGCGTGAAGCTCTAGCGGGCTGGCTCTCTGTAAAGATTTCAGGTGAAATCCTGCAGCCCCGAGTGCCCATGCCAAGGCGGTTGAAAATTACGCGAGGCAGCCCGACATCGGAAGCACTGAGGTGACGATGAGAAAGCTCGAACGCGTGATCCCTTCGATTCCAGCATCCGACGGCGCCGGCGTGAAGCTGCGCCGCAGCCTCGGCTCGAGCCAGTTCGCGCGGCACGACCCGTTCCTCATGCTGGACGAGTTCTTTTCCGACGATCCCCGGGATTACCTGGCCGGCTTCCCGGCGCACCCCCATCGCGGCTTCGAGACGGTGACGTACATGCTCGATGGCCACATGCGGCACCAGGACAACCACGGCAATACCGGCGACCTGGGGCCTGGCGACGTGCAATGGATGAGCGCCGCCCGCGGCATCGTGCATTCCGAGATGCCGCAGCAGACGGAAGGCCGCATGCGCGGCTTCCAGCTCTGGCTCAACCTTCCGGCCAGGGAGAAGATGCGCCCGGCCGCCTACCGCGATATCCCCTCCGGCGCCATTCCGACCGTCCACAGGGACGGGGCGAGGGTGCGCGTAATCGCCGGGGAGCTCGACGGCACGCGCGGACCGATCCACGGCGGGAGCACCGATCCGTATTACTTCGACGTGCACCTTTCAACAGGTGCAGTGCTCGAGGCGCCATTGCCGAGCGGGCACAACGCCTTTCTCTACGTTTACGAAGGCGAGGCACTTGTGGGTGAGGCTCGGGAGCCCGTGGCGCGGCGCGCCGCGGGCCTGCTTTCCGCCGGTGGGGCGGTCCGCCTGGAAGCCGGCGCGGCCGGCGCTCGCCTGCTGGTGCTGGCCGGCAAACCCCTGCGCGAGCCGGTGGTCCAGTACGGTCCGTTCGTGATGAATACGCGGGAGGAGATCGAACAGGCGATCGCCGACTACCAGGCTGGCACCTTCGCGCGCGAGGGCATCGAGCGAATGGCCACCGGCTAAGCAGGCACGTGGATTGCTGGACTGGGTCGACTTTCACGCCCCGCAAAGGAGAGGGAAGCAATGGAATACGCCCAGATGAGCAAGGTCCCGAGCAGCGTCCAGGAGATGCCGTCGTCCGAGGAGGCGCTGCGCACCGTGCGCGAGTCCATGGACCAGTACATGGCCGTGGCCTCGGAAAAGGCGCGCGCGGCCGCCGCGTACGCCGACCGCCGCGTGCACGACAGTCCGTGGACCGCGGTTGGCATCGGCTTCGGCGCCGGCGTGGTATTCGGCGCGCTGATCGTGCTCGCCGCGAAGGCGTCCTAGCGGCTACCATGCGGCGCATCCTTCACGGAGGCGCCGCATGCAGGGCAAGATCGGGCTGGAAGAGCATTTCGCGATCCCGGAGACGCTGAACGACTCGAAGGGCTTCCTCGCAGACGCGGTCTGGCCCGAGCTCAAGTCGCGGCTGACCGACCTGCACGAGGAGCGGCTGCGGCTCATGGACCGGCACGGCATGGAGCTCATGCTGCTGTCGCTCAACGCGCCGGCCGTGCAGGCGATTCCCGACCCGGCGAAGGCCGTCGCGCTTGCGCGGCGGGCGAACGATTTCCTCGCCGGCGAGGTGGCCAAGCGGCCCGAGCGCTTCCAGGGACTCGCGGCGCTCCCCCTCCAGGACCCCGACGCGGCTGCGCGCGAGCTCGCGCGATGCATGCGCGAGCTGGGCTTTCGCGGGGCGCTGGTGAACGGCTTCTCGCAGGTCGGCACACCCGACTCGATGGTGTATCTCGACGATGCGCGCTACCGCGGCTTCTGGGCCGAGTGCGAGCGACTGGCCGCGCCCTTCTACCTGCATCCTCGCAATCCGCTGCCGCGTGCGGCGCAGATCTATGAGGGCCATCCCTGGCTGCTCGGGCCGACCTGGGCATTCGGCCAAGAGACCGCCGTGCATGCATTGCGGCTCATGGCGAGCGGAATTTTCGATGAGCATCCGCGCCTGCAGATCATTCTGGGCCACATGGGGGAGGGGCTGCCCTACAGCCTGTGGCGCTGCGACCATCGCAATGCCTGGACCGGCGTCGCCCCGGGGTATCCCGCCAAACGCCGCTTCGGCGACTATTTCCGCGAGAATTTCCACATCACGACCTCCGGCAACTTCCGCACCCAGACGCTGATCGACGCGATGCTGGAAGTCGGCGCGGATCGCATTCTGTTCTCCACCGATTGGCCGTTCGAGAACATCGACCACGCGGCCGATTGGTTCGATGCCGTCCCGATCAGCGAAGGCGACCGCTACAAGATCGGCCGGGGCAACGCGCTGCGGCTGTTCCGGCTAGCGCCGGAAGGGCGCGCCTAGGAGCTCGCACTGCTCGCGCGCATAGCGCGAGCCGATGACGCCGAAGTCGTCCGGGCCGTTGTTCACCGCCACGATTTTCTCGTCGCGGAAGAAGAAGGTCATGGGGTAGCGCCCCTGCGGCTCCCGGTCGGTGACCCACACGCACACCGCCCAGCCGTACTGACGCGCGCGCAGCGCCGTGTCGCGCTGGTACAAAATCTTCGGCTCGGTGCGGATGTCCACGGCCCCCGGCTGCGGCTCCTTCAGCCGCAACTGGAGGTAGCTCTGAATCTCCTTTTGCCAGTGCTGCGGCCGCGGGCCGTAATCGACCGATTGCAGCTCGTCCCGGCGCACCGCGGTGTCGCAGGCGGCGAGGCCGGCGCAGAGGAAGACGATGCCGATGAGCGCGCGCTTCATCGCTATTCCGCCTTCACCCCCGCCGCCTTGACGACGCCGGCGTACTTGGCAACGCCTTCGCGGATCATCGTGGCAAGCTCCGCGGGCGTGCTGGTCAGCGGTTCGGCGCCGTTCTTGTCCAGCAGCTCGCTCGTGTCTCGCGCCCCCACTGCGGCGACGATCTCGCGATGCAGGCGCTCGATCACCGGCGCCGGAACCCCCGCGGGCGCCATGATGGCGAGCCAGAGCGAGGCGTCGAAGCCCGGATAGCCGGATTCGGCGACGGTCGGGACTTCGGGCAGGGACGGCGAGCGCCTGGGCGTGCCGACCGCGAGCGCACGCACCCGCCCCGACTTGGCGTGCGGCAGCACCGCGGGGAGGCTGCCGAAGAGCACCTCCACCTGTCCGGAGATCACGGCCGTGCCGGCGGGACCGTTGCCGTTGTACGGGATATGCAGGGCGAAGGTGCCCGAGGCGGTCTTGAGCATCTCCATGGCGAGGTGCGTCGTCGAGCCGACGCCCGCGGAGGCGTAGTTCAGCCGCCCGGGCTGCGCCTTCATGAGCGCGACGAGCTCCTGCACGGTCTTGGCCGGCAGCGCGGGGTTGACGACCAGCAGATACGGCGTAACCGCGATCAGGCTGATCGGCGAGAAGTCCTTCGCCGGGTCGTACTCGAGCTTGGGATAGACGCTCGGGGCGACCACGTGCGTGCTGGTGGTCCCGACGAGCAGCGTGTAGCCGTCGGCGGGTGCCTTCGCCGCGACCGCCGTGCCGAGGGTGCCGCCGGCGCCGCCGCGGTTCTCGATCACCACCTGCTGGCCGAGCTGCGAGCCCAGCTTCTGCGCCACGATGCGGGCGACGATATCGGTGGATCCCCCGGGCGGGAACGGGACCACCAGGCGCAGCGGCTTGGTGGGGTAGGACTGCGCCGCGGCCGGATGGACGGCGACGACGAACGGGACGCAAAGCGCCAGCAGGGCGATACGGATGCGATTTTTCATCGGGCTCTCCTCTTCGCCGATTCTAGAATAACGGCGATGCACGCGCACATCGCCTACACCGCCGATACCGGTGAGCCGCTGGTGAACGAGACCTATGGCCCCAATAACATCCGGCGCCGGGTTTCCGGCGCGCACGAGCGGCGCGAAGTCGATATCCGGGACGGCCGCGGACTGGCGTTGCGCCTCGACGAGCACGGCTTCGAGCTCGTCGAGCACCGCACGGCGGTGCGCGACTTCTTCGACCCGCAGGAGCTCCAGCGCGTCTATTACCCGGAGGTGGAGGCGCTGGTCAAGGCGAGAACCGGGGCGGCGCGCGTGGTGGTCTTCGACCATACCTTGCGCTCGGGCGACGAGGCCGAGCGCGAGGCGCGCCTGGTGCGCGAGCCGGTCCTGCAGGCGCATAACGACTACACCGAGTGGTCGGGGCCGCAGCGCCTGCGTGAGGTGATGGGCGAGGAGGCGCCGGCGCTCGCCGCGCGCCGGTTCGCCATCGTGCAGGTGTGGCGCGCCATCGGCGACCCCATCGTCTCCAACCCGCTCGCCGTGGCCGATGCGCGCAGCGTGGCGCCGGAGGACCTGCTCGTGGCCGAGCGCCGCTACCCGCACCGCGTGGGGCAGACCTACCGGCTGAAGTACAGCCCGCGGCACCGCTGGTACTACTTTCCTCGGATGCAGCGCAGCGAGGCGCTGGTCTTCAAGGTCTACGATTCAGCCAAGGATGGCCGCGCCCGGTTCACGCCCCACACGTCCTTCGACGATCCGGCGACCCCGCCGGGCGCGCCGCCGCGCCAGAGCATCGAGGCGAGGACCCTGTCGTTCTTCTGAGGCTCAGCGCTCGGGAAAGAACATCCGCTTGTAGTGCCGGTACCACTCGCTCTGGAACAGCTCCTGCGGGTCGTACTTGCGCTTGAGCTTGAGGAACTCCGGAAGCTGCGGAAAGCTGGCGCGCACCTGACGCTCGAGCGCGTAGCGGTTGTAGGTCAGGTAGTAGCCCCCGCCGTGGCGCAGGCCCACGTCGACGAGGCGGCGCAAGGCGTCGCCGGCGCGGATCATTCCCCGCGTGGTGTGCTCGATGTGCAGATTGAAGACGACGCAGGCGTAGGGCTTGCGCGCCCACGCGAGGAAGCTTTCCCGGTCCTCCTCCACCAGGCGCACGGTGCCGTAGATGATGTTCATGCCGTCGCGCCGCGCGGTGGCGCGCGCCTCGGCCATGAACGGCTCGAGGGCGTCGCGCTCGCAGTAGATCTCCGTGATGGTTTCGCTGCCGCGCGCCGGGGCGCTCAGGCGCCGGTCGAGCGTGCGATGGTAGTCCTCGGGATACGGGCCCATCTGCTGCTCGTCGGACCAGTACAGCTGGCCGTCGGTGGACTGGTAGTGCGCGGCATAGCGCCGGAAGGCCTCGAACTTGTCCGTATGCGCGAGGAACAGGAGCTCCACGAGGTCTCGCTCGGTGAGCTCGTTGCGCACCGCCGGCACGGGCCGCTCGTCCTCGACCGGCCGGTAGGTGCAAAACACGCCCCGGCGCAGGAAGTCGCCCGAGTTTTCGTCGATGGCGTACTGAAAGTCGCCGTACAGGTGGCCTTCGCGGATGCGCTCGGCGAAGGCGCCCGGCAGGCCGTCGACGTCGCGCACCTCCACCACGCGCTCGAGCTTGCGCCGCGGCACGAGCCGCAGGGTTAGCGAGGTGACGACGCCGAACAGGCCGTAGCCGCCGATCGCCAGCCGGAAAAGCTCCGCATTGTCGCTGCGGCTGCAGTTTACGACGTTGCCGCGCGCGGTCACCAGGCGGAACGATTCCACATCGTGGACGAACGGCGGCATGGCAAGGCCGCGGCCATGGATATTGGCCGCGAGCGCCCCGCCCAGCGTCAGCCGGTCGGCGCCGGTCTGCTTCTGCGCGAACGCCCAGGGCATCGCGGCGCCGCGCTGCGCGAGGACCAGGTGGCTCAGCAGCTCGGGCCACTGGATCCCCGCCTCCACCTCGATCAGGCCGCGCTCGCGATCGAACGACAGCACGCGGTTCATCTTGCGCATGTCGAGCATGAGCGCATCGGCACAGAACTGCTGGCCGCCCATGGCGTGGCGCGCCCCCGAAATGCAGAGCGGACGCGCGTCCTTGCGCGCCTCGGCGACGAGCGTCCGCACCGCGGCGACGTCCTGGGGCGCGTCGATGCGGAAAACGCGCGTGGAGTTGAGCTGGGAGTGGAGGTCGTTGACCGGGACGCCGGGCGGCGGCGCCTTCGCCTTGCCGGCCTGGGCCCCGGCAAGGCCGGGCCAGGCGGCGGCTGCGGCGGCGAAGCGCAGGAGATCGCGGCGCGTGATCACGCGCCGCATTCTAGAGCAGCTAGTCGCTGCGCTTGATGTCGAGCGAAATGGACTCGGCGGAGAGCTCTTCGTGCCGCAGGCCGCGCGGGCCGGACTCGGCGAGCGGCGCGGGCGCGGGCGCGGCGTTTTTCTTCGGCCGCCCGGGACGATGCGTCACCTGGAAGATCTTCACGGGCGGCACGGCAGGCGGGCACTCGAGGAACTTGCAGTCGGATTCCGTGGGCACGCTGAGCAGCGCGCCGAGGCGCTTGCCGTTCAGGAGCACGGTATAGCGAAGCATGTGGGCGGAGCCGATCGCAGGCTGCGCGACGATGTCGTATTTTCCGATCTTGAAATTCCTGCGCTCGACTGCTGGAAGAGCCATGAAGTTCCTCTGCGGAAGTGGAGGGGAGCGAAGCAGAGGGCGGGTTCTGACCTAAGCTTCGGAACCCTGCATTGTATTACCGATCGGCGTTCCAGGCTAGCCGGGGCGCGCGCCCTGACGAGCGCGGCGGCTCTCGAATCGCCCTAGCCGGGCGGCTTGGCGCCGAGCGTCTTGAACATCCCGGAGAGATCCACCTCATCGAGCTTGACGGCGGCCTTGGAGGCGGCCTCCAGCGCAGCCTTGGCCTTCGGCGTCTCGCTCGCGGCGGCCTCGAATGCCTCGGCGAGGCGAAAGCACAGCAGGGCGAGCGCCTTGGGGTCGGGTTTCTTCTGCTCGGGGTGCGCGGGCGCGCCGTAGATCCGCTGCGCCATGCCGACGAAGAGCTCGCGCGCAAGCTCGTGGTTCGGGTCCTTGAAGGGCGCGCTCGTCATGATACCGAGCGTAGCGGCCGCGGCGGGCGCTTGGCAAGCAGGAAGAACATCGACCCCAGGCCGGCGAGCAGTGCGAGCACCGTGAAGCCCGCGCGGTAGCTTCCGGTGGCGTCGGCGAGAATGCCGGCAATCATCGGCCCGCCGATCTGCCCCAGCACCGTGATGATGAGCGACAGACCGAGGATCATGCCGATCGCGCTGCGGCCGAAATAGTCGGCGCGGATCGCCTGCATGAACGGGCCGCGCAACCCCCAGGCGACCCCGTGCAATGCGGCGAACGCGACCAGCCAGGCGAGGCCGGTGGCGTAAGTGAGGCACAGGAGCCCAGCCATGTGCATCAGCATGCAGGCGGCGCAGATCAGCCGCTTGTCGAAGCGGTCGCCGATCGCCCAGCCGAGCGTCACGCCCACCAGCAGGCACAGGGTGAGCAGCGTGATGACCGCCGCCGCGGCGCTCACCGGATAGGCGAGCGCCTCATTCATGTGGCTGATCTCGCTCGGACACGGCTTCGCGC
>DATLGR010000237.1:0-9386 GCA_035540415.1 Burkholderiales bacterium
CGCCGTTGCCGCAGTCGATCGCCACGTGGAAAGGCCGCGCGAGCCGCACGTCGCCGGCGATGCGCTCGACGTAGGCGTCAAGAACGTCGCTGCTGCTTTTCCGGCCGGCTCCGGACGGCAGCCGCCCGGCCTCGATCCGCCGTCGCAGCGCCTGGATGTCCTCGCCGTAGAGCGTGGCGCCGGCGACCACCATCTTCAATCCGTTGTACTGCGGCGGGTTGTGGCTGCCGCTTACCGCGACGCAGCTGCCGGTGCCCAGGTGATGGGCGGCGAAATAGGCGACGGGGGTGGGCGCCATGCCGATGTCGATGACGTCGGCGCCCGCGGCGACCAGGCCCTCCGCGAGGGCGCCGAGGAGCTCGGGGCCCGACAGGCGCCCGTCGCGGCAGATGGCGAAGGCCGGCGCGCCGCGTTCACGGCCGAGCGCGCCCAGCGCGCGGCCGATGTCGCGCACGATCGCCGGCGTCAGGGTGCGGCCGACGACGCCGCGGATGTCGTAGGTGCGAAAGATTTCTGCGGGCAGGCTCACGAGGTCAGGAAGTCGAAGAGATGGTTGGGAAGCCAGGCATGCGAGCCCGGGAAGGGGCCGACGAGAAAACCCGCATGGCCTCCCGTGCGCGGAAATTCTAGCACCACGGTATTCGACGCCTGACGTGCGGCGCGCAGCAGCGCATGCTCCGGGAGGAAGGGGTCGTTGCGCGCGTTGAGCACCAGGGTCGGCACGCGTATGCCCTGCAGCCACGGGCCGCAGGACGCGCTCGCCCAGTAGTGGTCGGTGTCGCGAAAGCCGTGCAGCGGCGCCGTGACGCAGTTGTCGAACTCGCGGAAGCTGCGCGCCGCGCGCACCCGCGCGGCATCGTACAGGCCCGGGAAGACCTCAAGCTTCGCGAGCGACTTCGGCTTGAGGGTCGACAGGAAATGCCGCGTGTACACCAGCCGGTTGAGCCCGCGGTCGAGCGCGTCGCCGGCCGCGGCGAGGTCGAGCGGCGCGGACACCGCGGCGGCGCGGCGCACCCGGCCGCGCGCGGCCTCGCCGCGCTCGCCGAGCCACTTGAGCAGCGCATTGCCGCCCAGCGATACGCCCACGGCGAGCAGCCCGCCGCCCAGGCGCGCGAGCACCCAGTCGATCTCCTCGCTGTCGCCCGAGTGGTAGGCGCGCGCAGTGCGGTTGGGCTCGCCGGAGCAGCCGCGAAAATGCGGCATCGCCAGGTGCCAGCCGCGCGCGCTCGCCGCGGCGGCGAGTGCGCGCGCATAGTGGCTGTCGGAGCCGCCCTCCAGGCCGTGGAACAGCACCAGCCGCGTCGAAGCCCGGGGGTCGCCGCAGAAGTCCACATCGACGAAGTCGCCGTCGGGCGTATCCCAGCGCTCGCGCGCGAGCGCCATGCGCGGCGGCCGGAGCAGCGAGGCGGCGATGGTCTGCAGGTGCCCGCCCGGCAGCCACCACGGCGAGCGAAACGACCGCATCGATCAGTGGAGCATCTTGGGAGGATCTTCGCGTGCCGCCTCGGTGCCCTGAACGGGGGCGGGCGAGGCGTGGTGCACGATCATGCGCCACCCGGCGGCGGTGCGCAGGTAGACGTTGGTGGCGATCACCGGGACCTGCGTGCGCGCATCGCCCTCGATGCTGAAGTTCTCGTGCACGCTGTGCACCGCCAGCATCATCGCGCTCAGGGCCACCTGATGGCTGATGCGCACCCGCGGCCCGGCGCCGCCGGCGAAGATGCGCGCCCAGCTCTCGCGCACCTGGTCCTGCCCGCACAGGCGCGGCCCCGTGGGATGCACGCAGACGATGTCCTCGTCCTCGGCCCACACGGCCATCATGCCTTCCAGGTCGGCGCGCTCGAGCGCCTCGTAGAAGGCGTTCTCCGCGTCCTGCGCGGTGGGAAAGATGCGCGGGGTCACGCCGCCAGATTCTCTATTTCTTTGCACACCATTTCCACCGTCAATTCGCGCATGCAGCGGAAGTGCCCGAGCGGGCAGCGGCGCTGGAAGCACGGGCTGCACTCGACGCCGAGCCACAGCACGCGCGCCGCGGCGGACATCGGCGGCGTGTGGCGCGGGCTGGAGGAGCCGAACAGCGCCACCTGCGGGCGCCCGAGGGCGGCCGCCACGTGCATCAGCCCCGAGTCGTTGCTGACCACGAACGCCGCCCCGGCGAGCAGGTCGATCGCCTCGTCGAGGCTCGTGCGGCCCACGAGGTTCGCGCCCGCGATGCCGTGCGCCGCCTCGGCGTCGTTCGCCGATCCGAGCACTGCGACGGCGATGTCGAGCGCTCCGGCGAGCGCTGCGAAAAAGGGCCAGCGCTTCGCCGGGCCGTACTCCGCGCCTGGGCAGAGCGCGGCGTAGCGCGCGGGCAGGCCGAAGCGGCGCCGCGTGGCGTCCACCTGGCGCGGCTCGGCGCTGAGCCGCGGCGCCGGCAGCGCGTCGCCGATCGGCCCGGCGAGCCGCGCGTAGTGCTGCGGCATCGGCTCGCCCCGCGCGCGCAGCCGCCGGTTGAGCAGGCCGTAGCGCGCCTCGCCGACATAGCCGCGGCGGACCGGGATGCCGGCGAGGAAGGGTACGAGCGCCGACTTCCACGAGTTGGGCAGGACGATGGCCTCGGCATAGCGCCGCGCGCGCAGCGCGCGCGAGAGCCGCCAGCGGGCGCCGAGCGCGAGGCGGCCGTGCGCGAAGCTCCCGACCAGGACCTCGCGCACCTCGGGCATGCGCCGCGCCACCGGCGCCACCCACTCGGGCGCGAGCACGTCGAGCGCGGCTTCGGGGTTTTGCGTGCGCAGCCGCGCGAGCAGGGGCTGCGCCATGACCGCATCGCCGATCCAGTTGGGCGCGACCACGAGCGTGCGTGCCGAGCGCGCGGCGGCGGCCGGCGCGGCCGCCATCGTCAGTGGCCTTTGACCGGCGCGCCCTTGTACACGTAGTTCGTGCCGCAGTACGGGCAGCGCGACACGCCTTCGCGCGCCGCGTCGAGGAACACGCGCGGATGGCGCGCCCACAGCGGCGCGCCGGGCAGCGGGCAATGCAGCGGCAGGTCCTTCTCGGTCACTTCGACTTCACGGGGGTCAGCCATGGGCGCCGCTTCCTGTCCTTTCCGGTCACGACGTCGAAGAAGGCCTTCTGGATCTTCTTCGTGATGGGACCCGCCTTGCCCTCGCCGATGACGCGCCCGTCGAGCTCGCGGATGGGGGTGACCTCGGCCGCGGTGCCCGTGAAGAACGCCTCGTCGGCGATGTAGATGTCGTCGCGCGTGAGGGGGCGCGACACGACCTCGTAGCCCAGCTCGCGCGCCAGCTCGATCACCGAGGCGCGCGTGATGCCGGTGAGCGCGGACGTCAGGACCGGCTCGTACAGGCGGCCGTCCTTGACGATGAAGATGTTCTCGCCCGCGCCTTCGGCGACGTAGCCGTTCACGTCGAGCAGCAGCCCCTCGTCGTAGCCGTGCTGGGTCGCCTCGAGGGTGGCGAGCACGGAATTGGGATAGGTGCCGGACATCTTGGCGCGCGCCAGCGTCACGTTGACGTGGTGGCGCGCGTAGGAGGAGGTCTTGACGCGGATGCCCTTGGCGAGGGCCTCCGGGCCGAGGTAGGCGCCCCAGGGCCAGGCGGCGATGGCCACGTGCACCTTCGCCCCGACCGGCGACACGCCCATCTTCTCGGAGCCGTAGAAGGCGATCGGCCGCAGGTAGCACGCTTCGTGGCCGTTCGCGCGCACCACCTCGATCTGCGCCTGCATCAGGCGCTCGCGCGGGTACGGGATCTTCATCATGTAGATGTGCGCGGAGCTGAACAGGCGCTCGGTGTGCTCCTTCAGCCGGAAGATCGCGGTGCCGATCGCCGTCTTGTAGGCGCGCACGCCTTCGAACACGGCGAGGCCGTAGTGCAGCGAATGGGTGAGCACATGGGTGGTGGCGCTGCGCCACGGCACCAGCTTGCCGTCGTACCAGATCCAGCCGTCGCGGTCCGCCATCGACAGCGGCGCTGCTGCTGCTTTCGCCATGGGGCTCTCCCTGAGGGTCGGACGCTATTCTAGCCAAAACCCGGCGCCCATCATTAACATTTCAGTTAATGGACCTCGACCGCGCGTTCGCCGCGCTCGCCTCGCGCCCGCGGCGCCAGATGCTGGCGCTGCTCGCGCAGACGGCGCTGACCACCACCGACCTCGCGGCGCGCTTCCCGATGAGCGCGCCGGCGGTGTCGCGGCATCTCGCGGTGCTGGTCGCCGCCGGGCTGGTGAGCGGCGAGCGCGAAGGCCGCCGCGTGCTGTACCGGCTGCGCCGCGAGGCGCTGCTCGAGGCGCTCGGCCGGCTCGCCTCCTCGGTCGATGGCCCGCTGCGCCGCCCGCCGCCGCGCGAGGCGATCTAGCCGCCGAACAGGGTGCGCCAGAGCTCGAGCACCGCGGCGCGCGCCTCGGCCACCTCGGCGGGCGGAACCCTGGCGTAGGCGGCGCCGCTCAGGCGCAGGGCATGCTGCCGCCGGCGGTAGTCGCGGTACGCCTCGCGGGCGCGCTCCGCGAGCGCCTCCGGCAGCAGGCCGTGGGCGGCGCTCATGCGCAGCAGGGCGATGTTGCCGAGGTTTGCGGTGAGATCGGGATACCGGTGGGCGAAGCCGAGCACCAGGTACTGCACGGCAAACTCGCTGTCGATCATGCCGCCGCGGTCGTGCTTCAGGTCGAACAGCCCGCTCGCGTTCGGGTGCGCGGCGTGCATCTTCTCGCGCATGGCGACGATGTCGGCGCGCAACGCCGCGAGGTCGCGCTGCCGCAGGAGCATGCGCGTGCGGATCGCCTCGAACGCCGCGCCGACGGCCGGGTCGCCGGCGCAGGCGCGCGCGCGGGTGAGCGCCTGGTGCTCCCAGACCCACGCGCTTTCCTCCTGGTAGCGCTCGAACGCCTGCAGCGAGGACACCATCAGCCCCGAGGCGCCGCTCGGCCGCAGCGCGAGGTCCGTCTCGAAGAGCGCGCCGGCCGAGGTGCGCGTGGTGATCCAGCTTTGCAGCCGCATCGCGAACCGCGCGTACACCTCCGGGGCGCCGGGGTGGGGATCGTCGTAGAGGAAGACGAGGTCCAGGTCGGAGGCGTAGCCGAGCTCCTTGCCGCCGAGCTTGCCGTAGGCGATCACGGCGAAGCGGGGCGGCGCGTCGCGGTGCCGGCGCGGCAGCTCTTCCCAGGCGAGCTCGATGATCAACTCCAGCATCAGGTCCGCGAGCGCGGACAGGTGATCGGCCAGGCGCTCGACGCTGAGCAGCCCGGCCAGATCCTGCGCGAGCAGGCGGAACACCTGCGCCTGGTGCCCCTCGCGCAGCAGGACCATGCGCCGCTCGGTGTCGGGGGCCGCCGCGGCGAGCTGCGCGCGCAGGCTCGCGCCAAAGGCGGCGAGATCGGGCGGCGCGTAGAGGAGGCGATCGTCGAGGAGCTCGTCGAGGAGCAGCGGATGGCGCGTCACAAACTGCGCCGCCCACGCCGAGGCGCCGATGATGCGCGCCACGCGCTCGAGCGTGGCCGGCTGCTCGGCGAGCAGCGCGAGGTAGGCCGCGCGGCTCGCGATCGACTCGACGAGGTCCACGCCGCGCGCGAGGGTCGCTTCCGGGTCGGGCGTCGCGGCGCAGGCGCGCGCGAGCGCCGGCACCAGGGCATCGAGCCGGCGGCGCGATTCGGCCGGCAGCGCGCCGTAGCGCTGGCTCGCGCGCAAGGCGGCAAGGCGCGGGTGCTCGGGCCACGGCTCCGCGTCGGCCTTCGACTGCGCGAACACGGCCTCGAAATGGCGCGTCACCGCGGCGCGGTGCGCCTCGAGGGCGTCCGCGAAGGCCTCCCAGCCGCCAAAGCCGCTCATCCGCGCGAGGCGCGCGCGGTCCTCGGCGTCCTGCGGCAGCGCGTGGCGCTGCGCGTCATCGAGGTATTGCAGCCGGTGCTCCACGTTGCGCAGGAACCGGTAGGCCGCGCACAGCTCCTCCACCGCGGCGGCGGGCAGCAGGTGTCGCTCGCCGAGGAGCCGCAGCACCTCCAGCGTGGGGCGCACGGTGAGCGCCGGGTCGCGCCCGCCGCGCACGAGCTGCAGGGCCTGCGCCACGAACTCGATCTCGCGGATGCCGCCGGGCCCGAGCTTCACGTCGTCGGCAAGCTCGCGCCGCGCCACCTCGCGGCGCACTTCGGCGTGCAGTCCGCGCATCGCCCCCAGGGTGGCGTAGTCGAGGTACTTGCGGAACACGAAGGGCCGCACCACGGCGGCGAGCTCGGTGTCGCGGCCTCCCGTGAGCGCGCGCGCCTTGATCCAGGCATAGCGCTCCCACTCGCGCCCCTGCGTCACGAAGTAGGTCTCGAGGAAGTCGAAGCTGCAGGCGAGCGGTCCGGAATCGCCGTAGGGCCGCAGCCGCATGTCCACGCGGAACACGCGCCCGTCCTCGGTCACGGTGTCCAGGAGCCGGATGAGCCGCCGCCCGGCGCGCTCGTAGCGCTCCTGGTCCTCGAGGGCGCCCGGATGCACGAGCACGAGGTCGATGTCGGAGGACACGTTGAGCTCGCGCCCCCCGAGCTTGCCCATGCCGACCACGATGAGCTGCGGATCGCCGAGCGCGGCGCCGATGGCCGCTTCGGCCAGATCCGACATGGTGGCGCACACCTCTTCGAGCGGAGCGAGTCCCGCGAGGTCGCGAGCCATGACGCGCAGCACGACGCGGCTGCGCAGGCGCCGCAGCCGGCGCAGGAGCGCAGCGTCCTCGTCGCGCTCCGCACCGGCGAGCGCGGCGGCCATTTCCTCGCGCGAGAAGGGCGCCGGCGCCTCGAGCTCCGCGGCGAGCTCGGGCTGCGCGGCGAGCAGCCGCTGCGCGAAGCGCGAGGCGGAAATCGGGACGGGAAGCTGCGACATCTGGCCGTACAATCGTCGGGGCGTGAGAAGCCGGCATTCCACCATGAAGCGCGCCGCCCGCGCGGCGGAATTTCTCGCCTGGGCGGCGTTTTTCGCGGCTGCGGTCCTGGCGCTCGCGCTGCGCCTGTGGCTGCTGCCCGAGATCGACCGCTACCGCGACGAGATCGCCGGGGCGCTCTCGCGCAGCGTCGGCCAGCCGGTGCGCATCGGCGGCCTGCAGGCGCGCTGGACCAGCCTGCACCCGCGGCTGCGGGTGAGCGACGTGCGGGTCTACGACGGCGCCGGGCGCGAAGTCCTCGCCCTGCCGGCGGTGGAGGCGACGCTTGCCTGGCGCTCGGTGCTGCGCGGCGCGGTGGAGCTGCGCTCGCTCGCCATCGAGCGCCCGCACCTGAGCGTGCGGCGCGACGCCGAGGGCACGGTGTCGGTCGCGGGCGTTCGCCTGGAGGGCGCGGGCGGCGCGCGCGGCGTCGGCGGCTGGCTGCTCGCGCAGCGCGAGATCGTGGTGCGCGATGCGCACATCGAGTGGCAGGACGACCGGCGGGGCGCGCCGCCGCTCGTCCTGTCGGCGGTGGAGCTGCGCATGCGCAACGCGGGCGGCGAGCGCGCCATCGGCCTCACCGGCCGCCCGCCCGAGGCGCTCGGCGCCGCGCTCGATCTGCGCGCGCTCGGCGCGGCGGCGAGCGACCCGGCGCACTGGAGCGGACGCCTGTACGTCGCCCTCGGCGCCACGGATCTGGCGGCGTGGCGCCCGTGGGTGCACTTTCCGTTCGAGCTCTCGCGCGGCGAAGGGGCGCTGCGGCTCTGGCTCGGCCTGGAGCGCGGCGAAGTGCACGCGGCGACGCTCGACGTCGCGGCCTCCGGCGTGCGGGCCCGACTCGCGCCGGAGCTCGCGCCGCTCGAGATCGGCGCGATCCACGGCCGCCTGCAGGCGCGCGCCGGCGCCGAGGGCTACGTCCTCGCGGGCCGCGGCCTCGCGCTCACCGAGCCGGGTGGCGCTTCGCTGGCACCGGCCGATTTCCGCGCAAGCTGGCGGCCGGCGGCCGCCGGCTCCGACGCCCGCGGCGCCTTTTCCGCGAGCCTGCTCGAGCTCGAGCCGCTGGCGCGCCTGGCCGCGGCGCTGCCGTTTCCGGCGCAGGCGCGCCGCCTGCTCGCCGACGTCGCCCCGCGCGGGCGCCTGGCCGAGCTCAAGCTCGACTGGAGCGGCGAGATCGAGGCGCCCGCACGCTACCGCGCCGGCGGCCGCTTCGAGGCGCTCTCGGCCGCGCCCTGGCAAGCGGTGCCCGGCTTTGGCAACCTGGCCGGGCGCTTCGAGACCAGCGAAGAGGGGGGCTGGGTCCAGCTGGCCGCGCGCCGCGGCCATGTCGAGCTGCCCGCGGTGCTGCCGCAGCCCCGGATCGCGCTCGATTTCCTCGACGGCCGGATCGACTGGGAGCGCAGCGGCGAGCGCGATCTGCGCCTGCGCGTCCCCTCGCTCAGCCTCTCGAACGCCCACTTCAGCGGCAACCTGCACGGCACCTATCTTTATCCGGGCGGCGGGCCGGGGATCGTCGACCTCTCCGTGCAGTTTAACCGCGCCGACGGCGCCCACACGGCGCGTTACCTGCCCCATGCGCCGCTCCTCGGCGGGCAGGAGACCCGCGACTGGATTGCGCGCGCGGTGCTCGGCGGCTACTCGGAGGATGTGCGCGTGCGTCTCCAGGGCGACCTGCGCGAATTTCCCTTCCGGGACCCCCGGCATGGCCAGTTCAGCGTCCGGGCGCGCGTGGACAAGGGCGTGCTCGAATATGCGCCCGGCTGGCCGCGCATCGAGGAGATCCGCGGCGAGCTCCTGTTCGAGCGCGACCGCATGGAGGTCACCGGCCGCAGCGCGGCCGTCCTTGGCGTGGCGCTCGCCAACGTGCGGGTCGCGATTCCGCGGCTGGACGACGCCGAGCCGCGCGTACTGATCAGCGGCGAGGCGCATGGCGAAACCGCGGGCTTCCTGCGCTTCATCCAGGCGAGCCCGGTGCGCGCGATGATCGACCGGGCGAGCGATGCCGTCACCGCCGCCGGAAGCGGGCGGCTGCGCCTGAAGGTGGATTTGCCGCTGGCTGACTCCAGCAAGACGCGCGTCGCCGGCGAGTACGACTTCGCCGGCAACCGCCTCGTGGTGCACGAGCGGCTGCCGCCGATCGAGCGCGCCGGCGGCAGGCTTGCGTTCACGGAAGCCTCCGTCGTCCTCCACGGGCTTCAGGGCCAGCTCTTCGGCGGCCCGGTGAGCGTCTCGGGAGGCACCCGGCGCGAAGGCGGGCTGCAGCTGCTCGCCAAGGGGGAGGCGGCGGTGGCCGGCCTGCGGCCGCTCCTCGACCATCCCTGGCTGGAGCGGCTCTCGGGCGCGGCGCCCTACGTGGCGGTCGTGCAGGTGGCCGCGGGCGGCACGCGGGCGCGTTTCGAATCGTCGCTGGAGGGCGTGGCGAGCGGCGGCGGCAGGGCGCTCGCCAAGGCCGCCGGCGAGAACCTGCCGCTGCGGGTCGAGCTCGCGCCTTCGGGG
>DATLGR010000238.1:0-4215 GCA_035540415.1 Burkholderiales bacterium
GCAGGCGCTCGCGAGCTTCGGGCTTGCCGGGCGGGCGCTGCCGGCGCTGGCCCTGCGAAAGCCGCCGCGCCGGCAGCGCCCGCCCGGCAAGCCCGAAGCTCGCGAGCGCCTGCTCGATCGCCTGCCCGCTCGCCGCCTGCCCGGCGATGCGGCAGGCCACGGCGAGATTCTCGGCGGCAGTGAGGTCGTCCTTGACCGCCGGCGCATGGCCGAGGTAGACGAGCCGCGTCGCGTACTCTTCTCGCAGCTCCCCGATGTCCGTCCCGTTCCACGCCACCCGTCCCCCGCTCGGCGGCGCGAGCCCGCACAGGATCCGCAGCAGGCTCGTCTTGCCGCTTCCGTTCGCGCCCGCAACGCGCAGTGCCTCGCCGGGGCGCAGCGCGAACGACAGGCCGCCGAACAGCTTCCTCGGGCCCCGCTCGCATTCGAGTTCCTGCGCCTCCAGCACGCGCTATTGTCGCAGAGGCGCGGCCTAGTTCAGGTCGAGCGAATGGCGCTTGAGGGCGGAGAGCGGCACGTAGCGCAGGACGTTCTCGTGCGTCGCCTCGAGCACCACGCGCGGCGCCCGCCCGGCCTCCCAGGCCTCCACCCAGCGCAGGACGTGCAGGCACCAGCGGTCGCCGTGCTTGAGGCCGCGGAAGCGCAGCTCCGGGCGCGGGGTGACGAGGTCGTTGCCGCGCGCGACGCTGAACTCGAGGAAGGCGTCGGTGACCTGCACGCACACCAGGTGCGCGACGCCCTCCTGGCCGTGCGTGGCGCAGCAGCCGTCGCGGAAGTAGCCGGTGAGCGGCGCATAGCTGCAGGCGCGAAGCTCCCCCCCGAGCACGTTCTTCTCGGCCTTCACGCGGCCTGCTCGATGTAGCGCTTGAGGGCGCGCACGTCGGGCTCGATCACCTGGAAGCGCTGCGGGCGCGCCTCGAGGTCGGCGAGCTCCGCCGGGCGCTCGGGCTCGCGGCCCAGGGCGGCGCGGATGACGGCGGCGAACTTGGCGGGCAGCGCGGTTTCCAGGCAAATGAGCGGCACGAGCGGCTCCCGGTGCTCGAGCCCCACTTTTACCCCGTCGGCGGTGTGCGGATCAATCGTCACGCCGTAGCGCTCGTGCACGGCGCGGATGGTGGCGATGCGCTCGGCATGGCGGCTCGAGCCCGACACGAATCCCGAGCGCGCCACCCGCGGCCACCACGGCGAGCCCGAAAGGTCGAACTCGCCCTCGCGCTCCAGCCGGCGCCACAGGTCGCGCACCAGCGCGCCGTCGCCGCCCACGAGGTCGTGCACGTAGCGCTCGAAGTTGGAGGCCTTCGAGATGTCCATCGAGGGGCTGCTCGTCTCCGTCACCCGGCGCCGGATGCGGTAGCGCCCGGTGCGGAAAAACTCGTCCAGCACGGAGTTCTCGTTGCTCGCGAGCACGAGCCGGCGCACCGGCAGGCCCATGCGCCGCGCCACATGCCCGGCGTAGATGTTGCCGAAGTTGCCCGAGGGCACGGCGAAGGACACCTCCTCGCCGTCGCGCCCGGTGGCCGCGAAGTAGCCTTTCACGTAGTAGACGACCTGCGCCGCCACGCGCGCCCAGTTGATGGAGTTCACCGCGCCGATGCGGTAGCGCGCCTTGAAGGCGGCGTCGGCGTTCACCGCCTTCACCAGGTCCTGGCAGTCGTCGAACACGCCCTTCACCGCCAGGTTGTGGATGTTCGGGTCCTGCAGCGAGTACATCTGCGCGCGCTGGAAGGGGCTCATGCGCCCGTGCGGCGAGAGCATGAACACCTGGATGCCGCGCTTTCCGCGCAGCGCGTATTCGGCCGCCGAGCCCGTGTCCCCGGAGGTGGCGCCGAGGATGTTGAGCGTCTCGCCGCGGCGCGCGAGGGTCGCCTCGAACAGGTTCCCGAGCAGCTGCAGCGCGATGTCCTTGAACGCGAGCGTGGGCCCGTTCGACAGGGCGAGCAGGTGCAGCCCGCGCTCGAGCGTCCGCAGCGGGGTCACCGCCTCGTCGCCGAAGAGCGCCGGCGCGTAGCTGCGCTCGACGAGCGCGTCGAGCTCGGGCACGTCGTCCATGAACGGGCGCAGGACCTCGGCCGCCAGGGCGCGGTAGCCGAGCGGGCGCAGGCGCGCGAGGTCGAGCGAAGGAAGCCGCTCGGGCACGTACAGTCCGCCGTCGGGGGCGAGCCCCTCGAGCAGGATCTCGGAGAAGCGCCGCGGCGGCGCCTGCCCGCGCGTGGAGACGTAGCGCATGGCGCCCTAGAGCAGCGACTCGAGCCGGATGCGCGTCACACGGCCCTCGACGCTGTCCAGGTGCTCGATGCGGGCGGTCGCCCGGTCGACGTTCTTTTCCAGGGCGAGGTGCGTGAGCATCACGATGTCCACGCGGCTCTCGCCCTCGCCGGGCTCCTTCTGCACCATCGCCTCGATCGAGATCGCCGAGTCGGCGAGGATGCGCGTGACCTCCGCCAGCACGCCGGGCTTGTCCAGCACGCGCAGGCGCAGGTAGTACGAGCTCTCCACCTCGCCGATCGGCAGCACCGGGTCGGCGGAGAGCCGGTCGGGCTGGAAGGCGAGGTGCGGCACCCGGTGCTCGGGATCGGCGGTGATGAGGCGCGTCACGTCGACGAGGTCGGCGACCACCGCGCTCGCCGTGGGCTGGCCGCCCGCGCCGGCGCCGTAATAGAGCGTCACGCCGACGGCGTCGCCTTTCACCAGGATGGCGTTCATGGCGCCCTCGACGTTCGCGATGAGCCGCCTCGCCGGCACCAGCGTCGGATGCACCCGCAGCTCGATGCCGCTCCTCGCGCGCCGCGCGATTCCGAGCAGCTTGATGCGGTAGCCGAGCGCCTCGGCATAGCCCAGATCGGCCCTGGCGAGCCCCCGGATCCCCTCGCGGTAGCAGCGCTCGAACTGCATGGGAATGCCGAAGGCGAGCGCCGAGAGGATGGTGAGCTTGTGGGCGGCGTCGACGCCCTCGATGTCGAAGGTCGGGTCGGCCTCGGCGTAGCCGCGCGC
Organism: Burkholderiales bacterium; assembly: GCA_035540415.1. Classification (GTDB taxonomy): domain Bacteria; phylum Pseudomonadota; class Gammaproteobacteria; order Burkholderiales; family SG8-39; genus SCGC-AG-212-J23. The sequence goes on from DATLGR010000238.1 coordinate 2,992, forward strand.
CTGCGCATCCTTCAGCGCCTCGTCGAAGGCAAGGCCCTTGTCGCGCATCTCCGACAGGATGAAGTTGGACGTGCCGTTGATGATGCCGGCGATCCACTCGATGCGGTTCGCCGCGAGCCCCTCGCGCAGCGCCTTGATGATCGGGATGCCGCCGGCCACGGAGGCCTCGAAGGCCACCATGACGCCGTGCTTCTGCGCCGCGGCGAAGATCTCGTTGCCGTGCAGAGCGAGCAGCGCCTTGTTCGCGGTGACGACATGCTTGCCCCGGGCGATCGCCTCCAGCACCAGCGCCTTCGCCGGATCGGTCCCGCCGATCAGCTCCGCCACGATCTCGACGTCCGGTGCGCGCACCACCTCGAACGCATCGCCGGTCACCCGGGCTTCGCCGCCGACGAGCGACCGCGCGCGCTCCACGTTGCGAACCGCGACCTGCGAGACGCGGATGGCGCGGCCGGCGCGCCGCTGGATCTCGTCGGCGTTGCGGTGCAGGACCTCCCAGGTGCCGCGTCCCACCGTGCCCAGGCCGATCAGGCCTACGTTAATCGGCTTCATGCCGCTTCAGCCTCGTTTCCAGGTGGCGCTTCACGTCGGGCCATTCGGCCGCGAGCACGCTGTAGAGGACGGTGTCGCGCACGCTGCCGTCGCGCCGTGGCCAATGGTGTCGGATCACGCCGTCCTTCTTCGCCCCCAGCGCCTCGATGGCGCGCTGCGAGGCGAAGTTGAAGTTGTCGGTGCGCAGGCCCACCACCGCGCAGCCCAGGCGCTCGAAGGCATGCGCGAACGCGAGCAGCTTGCAGGCGGTATTGACGTGGCTGCGCTGCCAGCGCTTGGCGTAGAAGGTGTAGCCGATCTCGACGCGGTGCGCGGCGGCAACGATGTCGTGGTAGCGCGTGGCGCCGACGATCGCGCCGCTTGCCAGCTCGCGCACCGCCCAGGGCAGCATGTGCCCTTCGCGCTGCCCCTTGAGCGCGGCCTCGATGTAGGCCGCGGTGTCGCCGGGCGCCGGCACGCTGGTGAACCACAGCTCCCACAGGCGGCCGTCGCCGGCCGCCTCGATCAGCCCCTTCTCATGCTCGCGCGCGAGCGGCTCCAGGCGGACGCCGTGCCCCTCGAGCGTGACCGGGCGCGGGTCGATCACGCCGCGCCACGGAGCAGGCCGTCCTTGCGGAACATGTCGCGCACGCCGCGGACCGCCTGGCGCAGGCGATGCTCGTTCTCGATGAG
>DATLGR010000239.1:0-1814 GCA_035540415.1 Burkholderiales bacterium
CTGATTCTCGCCGGACTCCCGGGCGTTATCCTCGCCGGCATCGAGGCGATGCGCCTTGTGGCGCACCCGGCGGTGTTCGTGCAGCCCGCGCTCCTGCTCGTGCTGTTCGCCTTCCTGGGAGCGCGCTTCGCCCCGCGTGCCGGGCTCGTCTCGGTCATTGCTCGAGGCGGGAATCGCGCCGCCGCATTCTGCGATGGCGCTCGCGACCGGCATCGCGTACGGCGGCGTCACCGAGGAAGTCATGATGCGCTGGGGGCTGCTGTCCGCGCTCGCGTGCCTCGCGCTGCGGCGCGCGGCGCCTTCGGTGGCGTTCCCCGTCGCGATCGCCGTATCCGCGCTGGTGTTCGCCGCCTTGCACCTGCCCGCCGCGCTCGCCTTCGCCGCGCCGGAGGCGCCGGTGCTCGCGCGCACGCTGCTCCTGAACGGGCTGGGCGGCCTTGCCTTCGGCTGGCTGTACTGGCGCCACACGCTCGAATCCGCGATGATCGCGCACGCCACCGTGCACGTCGTGTTCTGCCTCGCCCGCCTCGCCGCATGAAGCCGATTGCCCTTGCGCTGCACGGCGGCGCCGGCGTGATGAAAGGCATTTCCAAGGCGCAGGCGCAGCGCTACCGCGAAGGGCTGCTGGCGGCGCTCGAGGCGGGCCATCGCATCCTGCGCGAAGGCGGCGCGAGCCTCGACGCGGTCGCCGCCGCGGTGGCCGCGCTCGAGGACGATCCGCTCTTCAACGCCGGGCGCGGTAGCGTCTACACGGCGCAGGCGACGCACGAGCTCGACGCCTCCATCATGGACGGCGCGAGCCTGCGCGCCGGCGCGGTGGCGGCGGTGCGCGGCATCCGCAACCCGATCCTCGCGGCGCGCGCCGTCATGGAAAAGAGCCCGCACGTGCTCCTCGCGGGCGCGGGCGCCGAGCGCTTCGCGCGCCGCGCGGGGCTCGCCTTCGCACGGCCGGCGTACTTTCACACCGCGGCGCGGCTCGCCGCCTTGCGCCGCGGGGCAAAGCGCCACCACGGCACGGTAGGCGCGGTGGCGCTCGACCGGCACGGCAACCTGGCGGCGGCGACCTCCACCGGCGGATATACCGGCAAGCTCCCCGGCCGCGTCGGCGACTCGCCGATCGTCGGCGCCGGGACCTACGCCGACAACCGCACCTGCGCCGTCTCGGGCACCGGCTGGGGCGAGGCCTTCATGCGCGCCGCGGCGGCGCACGAGGTGTCGGCGCGCATGCGGCTTCGCGGCGAGCCCCTGGCGCGCGCCGCCGCGGGCGCGCTCGCCGCGGTGGCGCGCCTGGGCGGCGACGGCGGCCTGGTGGCGCTCGACCGCCGGGGCACGATCGCCATGCCGTTCACGAGCCCCGGCATGCTGCGCGCCGCCCTCGACCGCCGCGGCCGCCGCCTCGTCGCCATCTATCGCGGTGACGAGGCGTTCGTGTAGTTTAGGGGGCCATGACAAGAACACTTCTCGCCGCGGGCCTGCTCGCGGCCCTGCTCCTCGGCTGCGCGCGCACGGTGCTCGTGCCGGTGCCGCCGCGCGTCGAGCTGCAGCCCTACGGCACCATCGGCATCGTGGAGTTCACTTCGAACGCCATAGGCCCCTTCGGCGCCCAGGCGACGCGCCGCTTCCAGGAGCAGGTGCAGGCAGCGCAGCCCGGCACGCGCTTCATCGATCTGGGCACGCGCGAGGCGCTGCTCGCGCAGATCGGCGCCCGCAGCCTCGATGCCGAAGCGGTGCGGCGCATCGGCCAGCGCCATGGCGTCGCGGCCCTCTTCGCGGGCGAGCTCGCCTACTCCGACCCGCGCACCGGCGTGCAGGTG
>DATLGR010000240.1:0-2216 GCA_035540415.1 Burkholderiales bacterium
CCACGAAGGGCGAGCCCCACACCTCGATGCGGCGCACGCCGGGAAGCGGCTCGTCGTCCTTGAACACATGGGTGTCGCCGTGGATCAGGAGCACGCGGCCGGGCATGCGCGCGCCGAGCGCCTCGAGGCGCTCGCGCAGCGGCGCGAAGCCGTCGCGCGGCACGGTGACGAAGGGATTCGCCTGCATCAGCACCACGAGGCCTTCGCGTTGCTCGGCGAGCGCGGCGGCTTCGTCGAGCCAGGCCATCACGGCGCGCATGCGCGGCTGGTGCTCCGGATGGCGCAGGTTGTTGTCGTGGCCCGGAACGTTCAGCGCGACGAAGACGCGGCCGCCCGCCTCCCAGCGCACGTGCTCGCAGTACTCGCCCGCCTGCACCTCGACCTTCAGCGTGGGGGTGCAGAAGAGCTTGCGCCAGAAGCGCAGGCGCTCGAGGGGATTGCGGCAGTCGCTCCACTCGTTGTCGCCCGGCAGGAGGACGAAGGGGTGGCGGATCCGCGCGAACTGCCGCTGGCGCGCGAGCAGCCACTCGTCGCCGCAGGCCTGCGCGCGGGTGCTGCGGCCGATGTCGCCCACGTGCACCACGAAGGCGAGCGCCTCGGCGTTCATCTCGTCGATCACGCGGTCGAGCTGCTCGACCTCGGCCTGCGAATAGGGCACGTCGCCCAGCACGCCGAACACCACCGCGGCGCCCGGCGGCACGCTCGCGGCGCTCGCGCAGGCGGCGAGCAGCGCCGCGAGTCCCAGGGCGAGGAAGCGCTTCATTGTTGCAGCAGCCGGTCGAGGGCGGCGGCCGCCGCCCGCGCGTCAGCGGCCTCGAGCCGCACCAGCTCGGGCATCCGGCGCAGCCAGGTGAGCTGGCGCTTGGCGAGCTGGCGGGTGGCGGCAAGGGCGCGCAGGCGCATCTGGGCAGTGTCGCATCTGCCCTCGAGATAGTCCCAGGCCTGGCGATAGCCGACCGCGCGCATGCTGGGCAGGGCCGGGTCGAGCGCGAAGCGCCGCCGCAGAGCGCGCAGCTCGTCCACGAGGCCCGCCTCCAGCATGGCATCGAAGCGCCGCTCGATCGCGGCGTGCAGCGCCGCGCGCTCCGGAATCAGGGCGCAGCCCTTGAGCGCGAATGGCAGCGGCGCGGCGGCGCCGCGCTGCAGGCTGGACAGCGCGTGGCCCGTGAGGCGGTGCACCTCCAGCGCGCGCTGGATGCGCTGCGCGTCGTTCGGCATGATGCGGCGCGCCGCGGGCGCGTCGACCGCGGCGAGCTCGGCGTGCAGCGCCGGCCAGCCGCGGCGCGCCGCCGCGGCGGCGATCTCGGCGCGCACCGCCGCGTCGGCGGCCGGAAGCTCGTCCAGGCCGCTCGCGAGGCTGCGGTAATAGAGCGCGGTGCCGCCCACGAAGAGCGGGATGCGGCCGCGGGCCAGGACCTCGGCGGCGGCGCGGATGGCGTCGGCGCGAAAGCGCCCGGTGGAGTAGCGCTCGTCCGGGTCGACGAGGTCGATCAGGTGGTGCGGCACGCGCGCGCGCTCCGCCGCGCCCGGCTTGGCGGTGCCGATGTCCATGCCGCGATAGACCTGCGCCGAGTCGACGCTCAGGATCTCGATGGGGTGGCGCTCGGCCAGCTCGAGCGCGAGGCGCGACTTGCCGCTGGCGGTGGGGCCGAGGAGCGCGTAGGCCGTCGCCGGCAACTCAGCGGCCGCCGGTGACGTCGAGCAGCGCGCCGGTGGTGTAGGAGGCCTCCGGCGAGAGCAGCCACAGGATGGCGCGCGCGACCTCGTCGGCTTCGCCCGCGCGCTGCAGCGGCGCGGTGGCGCCGATGCGCTCCACGCGCGCGGGATCGCCGCTGTCGCGATGGATGTCGGTGCGAATGACGCCCGGCCGCACGGCGTTCACGCGGATGCCCTCGGGGCCGACCTCCTTGGCGAGCCCGACGGTGAACGTGTCGATGGCGCCCTTGGCGGCGGCGTAGTCCACGTACTCGCCGGCGCCGCCGAGGCGCGAGGCGATCGAGGACACGTTGACGATGGCGCCGCCGCGCCCGCCGCGCCGGGTGGACATCCGCCGGACCGCCTCGCGCGCGCACAGGATGCTGCCCAGCACGTTCACCGCGAGCATGCGCTCCAGGCGCGCCGCGTCCATCTCGGCGACGGGCATGCCGCGGTCGACGATGCCGGCGTTGTTCACCAGCGCGTCGAGCCGGCCGAGTGCGCCGTCGACCGCCTCGAAC
>DATLGR010000241.1:0-7883 GCA_035540415.1 Burkholderiales bacterium
CGGGACCTGCCAGGTCGTCGTGCAGTACCGCAATGCCATGGCGGCGTGCGAAGTCGCGCTGGGCGAAGGCTGGCGCGTGCGCGCCGACGAGCGGCTGCTGCAGGACCTGGGCGCCTGGCTCGCGCCGGAGAACGTCGAGGTGCTGTACTCGTCCTAGTGCGCCCAGCGCACCTCGCAGGCTTCTCGCCCAAGCAGCCCGCGGTGGTGCCGCAGCCAGTCGTTAGCCCAGCGGTCGGTCGGGTCGCTCCGCCGCTGCTCAGCGAGAAATTTTTCCAGCTGCGGATAGCAGGCGAGCACCTGCTCGCGCGTCGCTTCGGGCGTGCAGGCGATCGGAAAGCTCCCGCCGCACGCGATGGCGAGATCGATGAGCTCGCGCCGCACCTGAGCGAGTCTGACTGCCCTGCCGAGCGCGCCGCCTTTCTCCAGTAATAGCGTGATCTCGGCGTACTCGCGCGGCGCCCAGCGCAGGAATGTTTCATCGTCGCGGTGGACGATGCGCAGGCACGGCTCACCGATGCCGGTCCTCCACTGCCGGCACAGCGCGCGGACATCGACCATGAACGCGTCCAGCTGCTCGGGCGGCACCAGCAGCTGCAGCGGGCGCGCGCCCGTCCGGTGCAGGCGGGACGCGGGCGTTGCGACCAGCGCGCGCGAAAGCGACTCCAGGCGCAGCGTGATGCTGTAGACGGGGCCAAAGAGGCCATGTCCCCCGATGGCGAGCGTAAACAGCTCGGGGTGGTGGAGCCGGCTCACGCGTCGAAGCTGCCCATCAGGCGAAATCATCGCGAGTGCCTCGATGTGCTGCACAGCCGGTGTGCCATCGAGGCCGGCGGCATTGCGCGCCACGCTCTCGCCGACGGTTGCGCGCGTAGCGCGGCCGCCGGCAATGGCGAGATCACCCGGCCGCAGTCGCGCGGCGAGCGCCATCCAGGTCACTGCCGACTGCACTTCGATCAGGCCGCGGCTGGTGTCGCTCCAGAGGACGCGGTCGAGGCGATCCTCCTGATAGGGTTGACCATCGCGCAGCGCCCGGCACAGCTCATGGACCGACAGGGGAAGATTGGCACTCATCGCTCGCCTCCGAAGAATGCGCGCGATGGTCCTGCGCGCTCCGCCAAGCGGCAATCGCCGCGTGCCAAGTGGCGTTCGACGCTACCGGTGGTGTCGCTACTCGGTGGGGAGCTGCTCGAAGCACGCATCGCGGCCGCCTTCAGCGGCCGGGACCTGCTCGACATTGACCGCGTCTACGCGGGCGGCACGCGGGCCGCGCCGCGCCCAGGCGATCAGCGCCTCGACGCGGGCCGGCTCCCCCTGGAGCAGCGCCTCCACGCTGCCGTCCCGGCGGTTGCGCACCCAGCCGCCGACGCCGTGCCTTTTGGCCTCGCCGCGCAGCGCGTCACGGTAGCCAACGCCTTGCACGCGGCCGGTGATCCGGAGCTTTCGGGCGATCATGCAAATAACACTAAGGATCAGCTACAAGTCCAAGAACGGACACCTGAACTTCCATGGTAAGCTCGCCGGAAGAAGGCACAAGGGGGGAATGAACGTGCGGATCGCCTTATTGGTCGTGGCCGGGATCGCCTTGGTCGGTTTTCTGGCGGTCGCGGTGGTTCTGCCGTACCAGCAGGAAGCCGCGGCGCGGGAGGCCGCCGCGGCGCTGATTTCGGGCGCGGAGTCGGCCAAGCAGCAGGTCTCGGCCTCGGCCGAGAAATCCGGCAATGTGGCCGGCGCCGGCCGGGGCATCAAGGTCGCGCCGCGCATCGATCCGAAGCATGGCGAGCTGAAGTGGATCGTGTCGGAAAACGGTGACATCCGTGGCTGGAATGAGCGCAACGCGCTCGAGGTGACGATGACTCCTTCGCTCAAGGGCGGAAAGGCGAGCTGGAATTGCCGGGGGTTCCCGGTCAGCGCGATGCCACCGCATTGCGGCGGCCGCTCATGAGTTCGCCCGCACTGCCTGGCTGACTAGCGGCGCCGGACGATGGCGCCGGCGACCAGCGTGCCGAGCAAGGTCGCGCCGCCTAGAAGGAGCCAGTCGCGCCGGCGCCAGCCCCGCGACTCGGCGCTTTTCATGGAGCTGATGGCCTGCGTCGCCGAGACCGCCGGGTCGAAGGTATCGACACCGGTGAGTGCTGCCAGCCGCTGCGTGGCTTCTGCCGAATCAAACGTCCGCGCCAGGGCGTGCGGGGGCGCCGCGGGCGCCTGAGCGGTCCCCGCCGGCTCCGCCGCGAGCTGCGCCGAAGGCTCGCCTCGGTCGTCGAGCCTCGTGCGGTTCAGCGTCTGCGCCATGACCACGGCCTGCGCCTGGGTCAGGGCAAGCTCCGGCTGCGAGCCGCTCGCCAAGCCCACCGGCCGCAGCGGTTGCGTGGCGCCGAGCGGCGCCGCGATCTGGCGCTCGCAGTTGCGCAGGTCCTGCGCCAGCACGTGGGCGCTCTGATAGCGCTCCTCGAGCGGCTTGGCGAGCATCTTGGCGACGATGAAATCGAGCAGCTCGGGCACCGCGGCGTTGACCGCGCTCGGCTTCGGCGGCGCGAAGTTCACGATCTGGTACATCAGCGCCGTAACGTTCTCGCCGTTGAAGGGCGCTTGCCCAGTAAGCATTTCGTAAAGGATGACGCCCAGCGAGAAGACATCGGAGCGGTGATCGGCGCGCTTGCCGACCACCTGCTCGGGCGACATGTACTTGGGCGAGCCGAGCATGACCCCCGTTTGGGTAAGCTCGTCGGTCGCCGCGCGCATGCGGGCGATGCCGAAGTCCGTAATCTTCACCGCGCCGTCGGTGAGCACCATGATGTTGGCGGGCTTGATGTCGCGGTGCACCACGCCGTGCTCGTGGGCATACCCCAGGCCTTCGGCGACCTGCGCGGCGATCGATACTGCCTGCGCGAGCGCCAGCGGCCGGCCCTCGTTCACGAGCGCGCGCAACTCAACGCCGTCAATGAGCTCCATCGCCATGTAAGCGATGTCGGCTTCCTTGCCCACGTCGAAGATGGTAACGATGCTCGGGTGGTTCAGCCCGCCCGCGGCGCGTGCCTCCTGATAGAAGCGCGCTTCATATTTGTCCACGCCGTCGCGTTCCAGCGCCATGTTGACGGTCTTCACCGCCACGGTCCGCTCCAGTACGGTGTCGGTCGCCTTGTACACCACCCCCATGGCGCCGCGCCCGAGCTCGTCCTGGATCTGGTATCGGCCGAGCCGCGAGGGCTGCATGCGCCGCTAGCGTCCGGCCTTCACCGAACGGAACACCGGACCCCAGACCGGATGGCCTACCTCCGCAGGGGCGAGCTCCATCGACGGGTCCACCGCCAGGGCCTTGCGGAATTCCTCGCGGCACTGGCGGGTGCGGTTGGCGCTGCAGTGGATGAAGGCGGCGTGCTTGTGCGCGTTCACGCGATCGCGCTCGCCGAGCCCAAGGTCGATCGCGCTCTGGAGGTTCTTGAGCGACTCGGCGTACTCGCCGTCCTCGTATTGCTTGAGCCCCGCCTGCAGCGCCGTCTGGCCCTTCGCGGGCTGGAAGATCTCCTGCACCCGGCGCACCGGCTCGGTGCCGCAGGCCGACACCGCTAGCAGCGCTGCGGCCAGCATCATCGCTCTTGTCTTCATTGGAACCTGTGGCGAATTCTGATGGCTTCTCCCGGCTTCACTTCGACCTTCGCGACATGACTTGGAAAGGTTGAGTTGCGGATCTCTATCGTATGCGGCCCTGCGGGAATTTCAAGCACCCGCAGGGGCGGGCTCACGCCCCGGCTGCGTCCGTTGACGAGGACCTCCCCCCACGGCAGCACCGCGATCTCGACGCGACCGGAGGCCGCCGGCGCTACCGGCACCGGCTCCGCGGCCACTGACGCCGTTGCGGCGGCCGCCAACTCGGACGCCTTTGGCGCCGGCTTGCGCTCAGCGCCGGCGCGCGCGTCCGGCTTGCGGGGGCCGGCCGGGACGGCCGCGGGCCTCTCGGCGCTCGACTCCAGCAGCGAGCGGGCGGCGACCCCGCTGCCCACGACCACGAAGAAGGCGAGCGGCGCGGCGATCAGCGCCGAGCGGCGCAAGCCGAGCGGGCCGGTCGCGGCGAGCCAGCCGCCGGCGCGCTTCTTCAGCTCGGATTCCGTGTGCGCCAGCCGGCGCGCCGCCGGCGCACCGCCCACCACGGAGTACACGTCGTGCTCGCGCACATGCTTGTCGGTGCGCGATCCCTCGTGCAGGAAGAGCTTCTGATAGTCGCGCGACAGGCACGAGACCACCTCGTAGAACGAGCGCGAGACCAGGAGCTGGCCCGGCCGCGAAAAGCTCATCACGCGCTGCGCCACGTTGATGCCGTCACCGATGATGTTCATCTGCCCGTTCAGGTCTTTCACCAGGCGAACCGGCCCCAGGTTGACGCCCAGGCGCACCGGCACTTCGGAGACCATGTTCCGAACGGTGAGCGCGGCGAACAGGGCGTCCTCGGGGTCGCCCATGAAGGTCACCGCCGCGCCGTCGCCGGTGTCGAGGATGATGCGGTCGCGGGCCGGGACCTGCTCAAGCGCAGTGGCGAGGATGCGGTTGAACCCCTGCTTGAGCTGCAGCTGCTCGGCGACCGGCTTCTTCGAGTACTCGACGATGTCGAGGAAGAGCACGCTGCAGACCAGCGTGCGGCTCGAGCTCTCCACGACGACCTCCCGTGCGGCGCGCGGCCGCGATGCAGCCTATTTTACGCGCATGCCCGGCTGCGCCCCGGCGTCGGGCGAAACGAGGAAAATGCCCGGGCCGTCGCCCGACGCTGCCAGGATCATGCCCTCGGAGACGCCGAACTTCATTTTGCGGGGGGCGAGGTTCGCCACGAGCACCGTGTAGCGACCCTCGAGCTGCGAGGGCGTATAGGCGGCCTTGATCCCCGCGAAGACCGTGCGGGTCTCGCCACCCAGCTCCAGCGTGAGCTTGACGAGCTTGTCGGCGCCCTCGACCGCCTCCGCCCGCGCGATGCGCGCGACGCGCAGGTCAATCTTCGCAAAATCCTCGATGCTGAGCGGAGCAGGCACTGCGGCGGGGGGCGAGACGGGCGCGGCGGCCGGCCCCGCGAGGAGCTGCTCGAGGTGACGCGCTTCGACCCGCGTGAGCAGGTGGCGGTAGTCGCGGATGCGGTGCCCTTCGGGCAGCACGCTGCCGGCGTCGGACCAACCGAGCGGCGCTACGTCCAGAAACCGCTCGGCGTCCTCGGCCAGCTTGGGCAGCACCGGCTTCAGGTACAGCGTGACGAGCCGAAAGAGATTGATGGCGACGGAGCATGCCGCCTGCAGCCGCTCCCCCGCCTGCGGCTGCTTGGCGAGCTCCCAGGGCTTCTCATCGTCGACATACTGGTTCGCCGCATCGGCGAGGGTCATCACCTCGCGCAGCGCCTTGCCGAATTCGCGCGCCTCATAGAGTGCCGCGATCGCGTCCGCACGCTGTTGTGCCTCGCGCACCAGCGGATGCGCCGCGGCCGCCAGCCGGCCGTCGAATCTGCGGCTCAGGAAGACGGCGGCGCGGCTCGCGATATTCACGTACTTGCCCACGAGGTCGCTGTTCACCCGCGCCATGAAATCGTCGGGATTGAAATCGAGATCCTCGACGTTCGCGTTCAGCTTGGCCGCGATGTAGTACCGCAGCCACTCTGGGTTCATGCCGAGCTCGAGGTAGCGCAGCGGGCTGATGCCGGTGCCGCGCGACTTGGACATCTTGTCTCCGGACACCGTGATGAAGCCGTGCACCCAGACATGGTCGGGAACTTTGTACGGCGCGCCCGCGAACTTCAACATCGCCGGCCAGAAGAGGGTGTGAAAGTAGATGATGTCCTTGCCGATGAAGTGAATCTGCTCGGTGCGCGGGTCCTGCAGAAAGGCGGCGAAGGAGCGCTCCTCGCCGCGCGCCCGCGCCTTGCCGCTGTCGAAGTAGTGCTTGAGCGCGGCGAGGTAGCCGATCGGCGCGTCGAGCCATACGTAGAGGTACTTCTCGTCGGCGATGTCGGGGATGCGGATGCCGAAGTAGGGCGGATCGCGCGAAATGTCCCAGTCCGTGAGCGCCCTGTCGCCGCTGCCCTCGAGCCATTCCCTCGCTTTGTTCACCACCTGCGGCTGCAGCCGGCCGGGCGCCTGCAGCCATTCGAGCAGGAACTCGCGGCACTCGGGTGCCGAGAGGCGGAAAAAATAATGCTCGGAGGCCTTGAGCACGGGCCGCGCGCCGGAGAGCGTCGAGCGCGGATTCCGGAGCGCGGTTGCCGCGTACACGCTGCTGCAGTTTTCGCAGGCATCGCCGTATTGATCCGCGGCGCCGCAGTTGGGGCACTCCCCCTGGAGATAGCGGTCCGCAAGGAACATGCCCTTGATCGGATCGTAGAACTGTTCGATGCGCCGGGTGTAGACTAGCCCGGCCTGCCGCAGGCGGCGGAAAACGTCCTGCGAAAGCTCCACGTTCTCCGGCGAGTCCGTCGAATGCCAGTGGTCGAAGGAGATGTGGAAGCCTTCCAGATAGCGCGGCCGCTCGGCGCCGATGCGCGCCACCAGCGCCCGCGGCGTCACGCCCTCGGCCTCGGCCTTGAGCATGATGGGCGCCCCATGCGCATCGTCGGCGCCCATGAAATGCACCTCGTGGCCCCGCAGGCGCTGGAATCGCACCCAGATGTCGGCCTGGATGTACTCCATGATGTGGCCGATGTGGAACGAGCCGTTGGCGTACGGCAGCGCGGTGGTGACGAACAGCCTGCGGACGGGCATCGTGAGGGGTGGGGACGGCCGGAACGGCAGCCATTTTAGCTTACACTTGTGTGATGGCCCTCAGCGAAGCGGCGGTGCGCGCCGCTCTACAGCAGCTCGTCGATCCAAACACCGGAAAGGACTTCGTCGCCACGCGCTCGGTACGCAACGTGCGCGTGGCCGGGGACGACGTCTCGGTGGACATCGAGCTCGGCTACCCGGGGCGCAGCCAGCACGAGCCGGTCCGCCGACAGGTGGCGCAGGCGTTGAGGCAGGCCGGCGCCGCGCGGGTGTCCGTCAGCGTAAGCTCCAAAGTCGTCGCTCACGCCGTCCAGCGCGGGGTGAAGCTCGTTCCCGGGATCAAGAACATCGTGGCCGTCGCCTCCGGCAAGGGCGGGGTCGGGAAATCCACCACCGCGGTGAATCTTGCGCTGGCGCTTGCCGCCGAGGGTGCTGCGGTGGGCGTGCTCGACGCCGACATCTACGGGCCGTCGCAGCCCATGATGCTGGGCATCGCGGGCCGTCCCGAGTCCAGGGATGGCAAGCGGTTGGAGCCGATGGAAGGCCATGGGCTGCAGGCCATCTCGATCGGCTTTCTCATCGACGTGGACACGCCGATGGTGTGGCGCGGACCGATGGTTACGCAGGCCCTCGAGCAGCTCCTGAAGGACACCAACTGGCGCGAGCTCGACTATCTCGTTGTCGACCTGCCGCCCGGCACTGGCGACATCCAGCTTACGCTCGCGCAGAAAGTTCCGGTGACGGGCGCGATCATCGTGACCACGCCTCAGGACATCGCCCTCATCGATGCGCGCAAAGGCCTCAAGATGTTCGAGAAGGTGGGCATCCCCATCCTCGGGGTGGTGGAGAACATGTCGTTCCACGTGTGCCCGCAGTGCGGCCATCGCAGCCATATCTTCGGCTCGGGCGGCGCCGAGCGGATGTGCCGCGACTACGGGACCGAGCTGCTCGGCCAGCTGCCGCTCGATGAGGCCATCCGCAGCCAGGCCGATTCGGGCAAGCCCACGGTGGTGTCCGACCCGGACGGCGCCTCGGCGCAGATCTACCGGCGCATCGCGCGCCGGTGTGCCGTGCGGATTGCCGAGCTGCAGCGCGACATGAGCGCCAAGTTTCCCAACATCGTCGTCCAAAACACCTAGATGCCGATCAAGGCCGACC
>DATLGR010000242.1:0-3382 GCA_035540415.1 Burkholderiales bacterium
TGCTTGCCCGCCGCGCCGAAGCCTCGGGCGGCCCGTGAGCGAAGCCGGCCCGCTGCGCGAGCTCCCGACCGCGAGCGCCGAGGCGCGCGTCGAATCGCCGCCCGCGCACTACGCCGGGCGCACCCGCTACACCCAGCTCGAGTACGAGGCGATCCTCGCCAACGCCTCGATCGGCATCGCGTTCACGCGCGAGCGGCAGTTCTTCCTCTGCAACCAGCGCTTCGCCGAGATGTTCGGCTATGCGCCCGACGAGCTCATCGGCCAGCCCGGCGAGATCGTCTACCCGAGCCGCGAAAGCTACGCGGCGCTCGGCGAGATCGCGGTGCCGATGCTGTCGCAGGGCCGCCAGCTGGACGTGGAATGGCAGGTGCGCCGCAAGGACGGCAGCACCTTCCTTGTGCGCATGATCGCGAAGGCGCTGTCCGCCGGCAGCCCGCAGCAGGGCACGGTGTGGATCGTCGAGGACATTACCGAGAAGCGCCGCCACGCCGACGAGCTGGCGCGCGTCCTGCGCGAGCAGGAGGCCATTCTCGGCAACGCCTCGATCGGCATCGTGTTCGTCAAGGAGCGGCGCATCGTGCGCTGCAACCGGCGCTACGAGGAGATGTACGGCTACGGGCCGGGCGAGCTCGAGGGCAGGCCCACCGCGCTGCTCTATCCGGACATGGGCGAGCACGCGCGGGCGGCCGAGGTGTACGGCACGCTCGCCCGGGGTGAGACCTCGCGGCGCATCGAGCGGCGCCGGCGCAAGGACGGAAGCCTCTTCTGGAACCGCGCCGACGGCCGCGCGGTCGACCCGCGCGATCCGCACCAGGGCTCGGTGTGGATCGTCGAGGACATCACCGACCAGCGCCGCGCGGAGGAAGAGCTGCAGCGCGTGCTCGCCGAGCAGCAGGCGCTGCTCGACAACGTGGTGGTGGGCATCCAGTTCACGCGCGAGCGGCGCACGGTGCGCTGCAACCGGCGCTTCGAGGAGCTGTTCGGCTACGCGCCGGGCGCCGCGGTGAGCGCGCCGACGCGCGACCTGTACTTCACTGACGAGGAGTACCGGAACGCGCTTCGCGCCTACGACGAAATCGACCAGGGCCGCGTGCACACGCGCGAGCAGTGGCTGCGCCGTCAGGACGGGTCGGGGTTCTGGTGCCGCATCAGCGGCCGGGCGGTGCAGCCGGGCGAGCCCGCGCGCGGCTACGTCTGGCTGCTGGAGGACGTCACCGAGCGCCGGCGCGCCGACCAGGCGCTCGAGCGCCTGGTGCGCGAGCAGAACGCGGTGCTCGACAACTCGCTTCTCGGCATTGCCTTCATCCGCGACGGCCGCGTGGTGCGCGCCAACCGGCGCTTCGAGGAGCTGTTCGGCGGCGAGCTCCCCATCGACGAGCGCTTTCGCGTCGACGCCGAGACCCCGCCGCTCGAGCGCCTGCATCGGCGCCGCGACGGCGCCGAGCTGTGGTACTCCATGACCGGGCGCGCCGTGCAGCCGGGCGAGCCCGCGCAGGGCGCGGTGTGGCTGTTCCAGGACGTGACGCAGCAGCGCGCCGCCGAGCAGCGCATCGAGCGCGCCGCCGCCGAGCAGGAGCTGATCCTCGACAACGCCTCGGTGGGCATCGCCTTCGTGCGCGCACGCGTCATCCAGCGCTGCAACCGCTTCCTGGAGGAGATGGTTCGCGCCGGCCCGGGCGAGCTGCTCGGGCAGAGCTCGGCGATCCTGTTCGCCTCGCGCGAGGACTGGCAGCTCGCCGGGGGCCAGGCTTATGGCAACACCGCGCCGGGCGGCACGCACGAAGCCGAGTGGCTCTTCCGGCGCCGCGACGGCTCCACCTTCCGCTGCCGCACCCGCGGGCGGCGCATCGACCTGGGCGGGCCCGAGCAGGAGTGGATCTGGAGCTTCGAGGACGTCACCGCGGAGCGCGAGGCCGAGCAGCGCCTTCAGCGCGCGCTCGCCGAGCAGGAGCTCATCCTCGGCAACGCCACCGTCGGCATCGCGTTCCTGCGCAACCGCGTCTACCAGCGCTGCAACGCGCGCTTCGAGCAGATGTTCGGCTATGCGCCGGGAGAGCTGGTGGGGCGCTCCTCCGAGCTCATCTATCCGCTGCGCGAGCAGTGGGAAGCCGATGCCGCGTGGCACGAGCAGATGAAGGCCGGCGAGGCCGTGTTCGGCGAGCGCCGCTACCGCCGCAAGGACGGCCGCGTGTTCTGGTGCAAGCTCGTCGGCAAGGCGATCGACGCGGCGCGGCCCGAGGAAGGCTCGATCTGGATCTACGACGACGTCACCGCCGAGCACGAGGCGCGCGAGTCGCTCGAGGCCTCGCGGGACGCGCTCGAGCGCGCGGTCGCCGAGCGCACGGCGGAGCTGCAGGCGGCCAATGCGCGCGCCCAGCACCTCGCCGACCACGACCCGCTCACGGGGCTGCCGAACCGGCGGCTCCTCGAGGACCGCCTCACGCAGGCGCTCGCGCTCTCCTACCGCAACCGCAAGCAGACCGCCGTCATGTTCGTGGACCTCGACCGCTTCAAGACGATCAACGATTCGCTGGGCCACGCCGTGGGCGACGCGCTGCTCCGCGAGGTGGCGCAGCGCCTGGTGCGCCAGCTGCGCATCGGCGACACCATCTGCCGCATCGGCGGCGATGAGTTCGTGGTGGTGCTGCCCGACATCAAGCGCGCGGGCGACGCGGCGCACGTGGCGCAGAAGGTGCTCGAGCAGCTCTCGGCTCCGGTCGTCATCGAGGAGCGCGAGCTCACCGTGACGCCCTCCATCGGCATCGCCGTCTTCCCCGACGACGGCCGCGACGCCGAGACGCTGATCCGCAATTCCGATGCGGCCATGTACCACGCCAAGGAGATGGGCCGCGCCAACTACCAGTTCTTCACCGCCGAGATGAACCAGGCGGCCTCGCGCCGCCTCGCCCTCGAGCACGACCTGCGCCGCGCGCTGGGCAAGGACGAGCTGCGCGTGCACTACCAGCCGATCGTCGACCGCGCCGGGCGCGTCGCCGGGCACGAGGCGCTGGTGCGCTGGCAGCATCCGGAGCGCGGCCTGGTGGCGCCCGGCGAATTCATCCAGCTCGCCGAGGAGACCGGCATGATCCTGAAGCTCGGCGAGTGGGTGCTGCGCGAGGCCTGCCGCTGGGCGACCTTCATCGGGGTCGAGCGCGCCCTGCCCGTCTCGGTCAACCTCTCGCCGCGCCAGTTCAACGACCCGCGCCTGGTGCAGGTGGTGGCGGGTGCGCTGCGCGAGTCGGGCCTGCCGGCGCGGCTGCTCGAGCTGGAGATCACCGAGAGCCTCGCCATGCAGCAGACCGACGTGACGCTCGGCACGCTGAACCGCCTGAAGCAGCTGGGCGTGTCGATCGCCATCGACGATTTCGGCACCGGGTATTCC
>DATLGR010000243.1:0-2648 GCA_035540415.1 Burkholderiales bacterium
GTGGCGGGCAGCGGCACGTCGCTCACGCCCCAGGGCGCCAGCGCATCGATGATGGCGTGCACGACGGCGGGCGGCACGCCGACGTTGCCCGCCTCGCTGCCGCCCTTCGCGCCGAGCAGGTTGGTGCGAGTGGGCACCAGATGCAGCGCGCCGTGCAGCTGCGGAAAATCCGCCGCGCGCGGCATGGCGTAGTCCATGAAGGACCCGGTGAGGAGCTGGCCCGTGCCCCGCTCGTAGACGACTTCCTCCAGCAGCGCCGCGCCCAGGCCCTGCGCGACCGAGCCGTGCAGCTGCCCCTCGAGCAATGCCGGATGCAGCGCGACGCCCACGTCGTCGACCGCCGTGAGCCCGACGAGCGCCACGGCCCCGGTGTCCGGGTCGACCTCCACCTCGCAGATCATGCAGCCGTTGGGAAAGTTGTTCGGCCCGGGGTGCGTGCCCGCGCCGTCGAGACCGATGCCGAGCTCCGGCGGCAAGGGCGCCCCGCCATAGGCGCGGCGCGCCACCTCGCGCAGGCTCACCTGCCGGTCGGTGCCCTGCACGCGAAAAACGCCCTGCGCGAACTCGATGTCCGCCTCGGCAGCCTCGAGCATCCATCCGGCGAAGCGCCGGCCCTTGCGAATCACTTCTTCCGCGGCGAGCTTCAGGGCCGAGCCGCCCGCGTTCATGCTGCGCTGCGCGTAAGTGCCGCGGCCGTACAGCACGGTGCCGGTGTCGCCCTGGAAAAGACGCACCTTCGATGCCGGAACGCCCAGCCACTCGCTCACGAGCGCGGCGAACACGGTCTCGTGTCCCTGGCCGGTGGAGAGGGTCCCGGCGTAGACCGCGGCCGAGCCGTCCGCGGCCAGGCGGATCTCCATGCGCTCGGACTGGCTGCCCGCGCGCTGGCAATGCAAGGCGAGCCCGATCCCGCGGCGCAGGCCGCGGCGCTCCGATTCGGCGCGGCGCCGCGCGAGATCCGCCCAGTTCGCTTCGTGCAGCGCCCTGTCGAGCACGCGCTCGAACTCGCCGCTGTCGAACACATAGCCGCCGGGCGTGCGGTAAGGCATGGCGGACGGCGCGATGAGGTTGCGACGGCGCAGTTCGACCAGATCCACGCCGAGCTCGCGCGCCGCCTTGTCGAAGAGACGCTCGGTGACGAAGGTCGCCTCGGGCTTCGCGGTGCCGCGGTACGGTCCGACCACGCAGGTGTTGGTGAAGCAGGCGCGCACCCGCGTGTGGATCAGCGGCACGTCGTAGGTGTTGGTGTAGCTGATGGCGGCGTTCTGGGGTGCGACGCCGGCGTGGTGCCCGAGGTAGGCGCCCAGGTCGATCGCCACCGAGACGCGCATGGCGGCGGCGCGCCCGCTCGCGTCCAGCGCGAGCTCCGCCTCGGCGATCTGGTGGCGGCCGTGCATGTCGCTCGCGAGGCTCTCGCGGCGGTCCGCGGTCCACTTCACCGGGCGGCCGAGCCGGCGCGCCGCCCATAGCACGAGGGCCTCCTCGGGATACACGTCGCTTTTCATGCCGAAGGCACCGCCGACATCCGGCGCCACGACGCGCAGGTCCGGCTCGGCCAGGCCGAACATTCCGGCAAGCACTTCGCGCACCTGGAACGGCGACTGCGCCGACGTGTACAGCGTGGCCCGGCCGGCCTCGGCAAGGGCGAGCACGGCGCGCGGCTCGATGGCGTTGGCCGAGGCGCGCGGGTACGTGAGCGCGATGCGCGTGACATGCGCGGCGTTGGCGAAGGCGCGCGCCACCGCCTCGCGCTCACCGCGCTCGAGCTCGAAGGCGACGTTGTCGGCCGCGTCGTCCCAGACGCGTGGAGCGCCGGGCCGCAACGCGTCTTCCAGCGTCACCGCCGGCAGCGCCTCGTAGTCCACCTCGATGAGCTCGGCGGCATCCGCGGCGTGCGCCGGGGTTTCCGCCACCACCAGCGCGACCGGCTCGCCGACGTGGCGTACGCGCTCGAGCGCCACGATGGGCCGTTCCGGGCGGTGAAAGCGGCTGCCGGGCGGCAGCGCGGGAAACGCGCCGCAGGGCAGCGTGCCGATGCCTTCGCGCACGGCGTCGACGCCGGTGAGTATGGTTGCCACGCCGGGCGCCGCTGTCGCGGTGCGCGCATCGAGGCGCAGGATGCGTGCATGCGCGTGCGGCGAGCGCAGCACCTGCGCGAACAGGGTCCCCGGGGGCGCGAGGTCGGCGACGTAGCGCCCGCGCCCGGTGAGAAAACGCTCGTCCTCGACCCGCATCCTACAGAAGGGCTCCGCCGGCCGCTTTCTCCAGGGCGTCGAGAATCGCATGCCGGTCCCGCGGCACGGCGCCGCCGAGCTTGTCCTTGAGGCGCGCCTCGCCGGTTCGCTGCTCGCGCGCCACGGTGCCGCGCGTGAGCAACGGCTCGACGCCGAGCTCCTCCAGCGTCTCGCATACCTCGCGCATTTCCGCCGCGCGGCGGATGCCGTGCACCGCCATGCGCTCCATGTTGTAGTCGGCCATCGCGGCCCAGTCGAGCGTGGGGAAGGTGTGCGTGAGCGTGGCGATGAGGCGCTCCTCGACGCGGGCGCGGCGCGCGGCGAGGAAGCACTCCTGCGTGAGCGCTTCCAGGCCCTTGATCATCACGCTACGCACCATTTTGATCGCAGTGGCGGCGCCGGCATCCTCGCCCA
>DATLGR010000244.1:0-2487 GCA_035540415.1 Burkholderiales bacterium
GCGCACTCGTGCGGCGTGCGCCATGCGCGCGAGCTCAGGCGCGAGCACGTGCGGATCGTGCAGGCGAGCGGCCAGTCGGCGGCGTTCAACATGCTCTATCCGTACCCGGAGCCCCAGGTGCGGATGCGGGCCGCATGACGCGGCTCTTCGTTCTGCTCGCCGCGGCCGCGTTCCCGCTCTCGCCGCACGCGCTCTCGCCGGCCGCCAAGGAGTTCATGGCGATCGCCCGGGCGCTCGAGCCGGCGCACTGCGAGCGGCGCAAGCTGCGCCGCGAGATCGCGCTGGCGCGCGTGCAGGGCGAGGACGCCGCGGCGCTCGAGCGGCGCTTCGCCGAGCTCGACCGCGACGTGAAGGTGGCCAGGCTCGAGAAGCGCCTGGCCGCGCTCGAGCCGCGCGTGCGCGCGAGCGGCGATCCCGAGGACCTCCCCGCCATCAGCCACCAGCACCGAGAGGCTTTCTACCGATGCGAATGACGACCAGGACCGTGCTCGCCCTCGTGGCGCTTGCCGCCGCCGCGCCCCTCGCGGCGCAGGAGTTTCCCGCGCGCGCGGTGCGCGTGATCGTGCCGCAGCCCCCCGGGGGCGGCTTCGACACCGTCGCGCGCATCGTGGCGGAGCCGTTCGCGAAGTTCCTCGGCCAGCCGGTGATCGTGGAGAACCGGCCCGGCGCGGGCACCATCGTCGGCACGGAGGCCGCGGCCAAGTCCGACCCGGACGGCTACACGCTGCTGCTGGGGGCCTCGGCGAACCTCGCGTTGAACCCGGGCCTCTTCAAGAAGCTGCCCTACGATCCGAAAAACGACTTCGCGCTGGTGGGGCTCGCGGCCGGCATCTCCTATACGCTCGTGGCGCGCAACGACCTGCCGCTCGGCTCGCTGAAGGAGATCCTGGAGCACGCGCGGCGCAACCCGGGCAAGCTCACCTACGCCTCGGGCGGCAACGGCACCGGGCAGCACATCGCCGCTGCGGTCATGTTCCACCTCGCCAAGGTGAGCGTGCTGCACGTCCCCTACAAGGGTGCCCAGGCGGCCTACCAGGACCTGATCCCGGGACGCGTGGACCTCTTCTTCGACGCCTCGTCCACCGCCAAGGGGCACATCGACAACGGCCGCGTGAAGCCGATCGCGGTGTCGTTCGGCGAGCGGCTGGCGATCCACCCGGAAGTGCCCACCGTGCGCGAGGCGGGCGTGCCCGAGTTCGAGATGGAAACCTGGGTGGGGTACTTCGCCCGCGCCGGTGCGCCGGCGCCGGTGCTCGAGCGGCTGCGCGCCGACTTCGAGCGCACGGTCGCGCTGCCGGAGATCACGGCGGCGCTGGAAAAGCGCGGCCTGCGCCCGATTCGCCTGCCGGTGCGCGAAGCCGAGGCGCTGGTGGCGAAGGACATCGACCGATGGACCAGCCTCATCCGCAGCGCGGGACTCAGCGCCGACTGAGCGGCGAGCACCGGCGCGCGGCGCGCCGCGCGGGCCTGCGCTATGTGAGCGACGGCTCGGGCGGCATCCGCCGCCGCCGCGTCGGCGCCGGCTGGGCCTACTACCTTCCCGACGGCCGGCGCATCACCGACGCGCACGTGCGCCAGCGGCTGAACGCGCTCGCCATCCCGCCCGCCTGGACGCAGGTGTGGATCTGCCCCGATCCCGAAGGGCACATCCAGGCCACCGCGCGCGACGCGCGCGGCCGCAAGCAGTACCGCTACCACCCGGCCTATCGCGAGGCGCGCGACCGCTCCAAGTTCCGCCACATGCTCGAGTTCAGCGAGGTGCTGCCGCGGCTGCGCAGCCGCCTCGAGCGCGACCTGCGCGCGCCCGACGGCTCGCGCCGCCAGCTCCTCGCCACGGTCGTGAGCCTGCTCGACAAGACGCTGATGCGGGTGGGAAACGACGAGTACGCGCGCGAGAACCGCTCCTACGGGCTCACCACGCTGCGCCGCCGCCACGTGCGCGTCGACGGAGCGCTGCTGCGCTTCAGCTTTCGCGGCAAGAGCGGCGTGGAGCACAGCATCTCGTTGAGCGATCCGCGCCTCGCGCGCATCATCCAGCGCTGCCAGGACCTCCCGGGCCAGGAGCTGTTCCAGCACCTCGACGCCGCGGGCCGCCGGCAGGCGGTTTCCTCCGACGACGTGAATGCCTACCTGCGGGCGCTGACCGGGCGCGACGTCACCGCCAAGGACTTTCGCACCTGGGGCGGCACGATGCTCGCCGCGATGGAGCTGCGCGCTGCCGGCCCGGCGGCGAGCAAGCGCGAGGCCGACCGCAACGTGCTGCGCGCGATCGACGCCGTGGCCGAGCGCCTGGGCAACACGCGCGCCGTGTGCCGCAAGTACTACGTGCACCCGGCGCTGCTGCGGGCCTACCTCATGGGCGAGACCGTGCCGTTCCCGCACGGCGGCGGCCGGCGCGCTCGCCGGCGCCGCCACGGGCCGGCGTTGCGCCGCGACGAGATCCTGGTGCTGCAGTTCCTGCAGGAGCGCTGCTGAGCCGGACGGCTC
>DATLGR010000245.1:0-4799 GCA_035540415.1 Burkholderiales bacterium
TCCACCGCATCGAGATTCCCTACGGGCGCTTCGAGCGGCGCATTGCCCTGCCGCTGGACGATCCGTACCTGCCGCTGGAGCTCGCCGAGCGCCGTCTCGGCGACGGCGTGCTCACGTTGACGTTCCGCAAGAAGGAAGGCTCATGAACCACAAGGTCCTGTCCGAGCAGAACGACGCAGGCGCGGCGCCGCAGGCGGGGCCGGGGGCCGGCGTGGCGCTGAAGCCGCTGCCGCAGGATGCGCTCATCCTGATCCCGATGCGCAACACCGTGCTCTTCCCCGGCGTGATCTCGCCGATCACGGTGGGGCGCCCGGCGTCGGTGGCGGCGGCGCAGGAGGCGGTGCGCAGCGAGCGGCGCGTGGGCTTCCTCCTGCAGCGCAGCCCGCAGACCAACGAGGTGCGCCCCGACGACCTGTACTGGGTCGGCACCGCCGGCCAGGTCGTGCGCTACATCACCGGCGCCGAAGGCGCGCACCATCTCGTGGTGCAGGGCCTTTCGCGCTTTCGCGTGCTCGAGTTCCTCGAGGGCTGGCCGTTCCTCGTGGCGCGCGTGCAGCCGGTGCCGGCCGACGACGCGGCCAGCCCCGAGATCGAGGCGCGCTTTCTCCAGCTGAAAGAGCAGGCGGTGGAGGCGATCCAGCTGCTGCCCAACGCGCCGGAGGAGCTCGCGGTCGTGGTGCAGCAGGTGGCCTCGCCCGGGCTGCTCGCCGACATGGTGGCGAACCTGCTCGACGTGAAAAACGACGAGAAGCAGGACCTCCTCGAGACCTTCGACCTCAAGCGCCGCCTGGACAAGGTGCTGGAGCTGCTCGCCGCGCGCGTGGGAGTGCTGCGCATCTCGCGCGAGATCGGGGAGAAGACGCGCAAGCAGTTCGACGAGCGCCAGCGCGAGCACGTGCTGCGCGAGCAGCTGCGCCAGATCCAGAAGGAGCTGGGCGAGGGCGAGGACACGGCCGCCGAGATCGAGGAGCTGAAGCGCGCGATCGACGAGGCCGGCATGCCCGAGGACGTGCACAAGCACGCCGCCAAGGAGCTCAAGCGCCTGCAGCGCATGGGCGAAGGCAGCGCCGAGGGCTCGATGCTGCGCACCTACCTCGAGTGGCTCTCGGAGCTGCCGTGGAAAGACGAGCCGGCCCGGCCGATCGACATCGCGCAGGCGCGGCGCGTGCTCGACGAGGACCACTTCGGCCTGGACAAGATCAAGCGCCGCATCCTGGAGCACCTCGCGGTGCGCAAGCTCAACCCGAACGGCAAGAGCCCGATCCTGTGCTTCGTCGGCCCGCCGGGCGTGGGCAAGACTTCGCTCGGCCAGTCGATCGCGCGCGCCACCGGCCGCAAGTTCCAGCGCATCGCGCTCGGCGGCGTGCACGACGAGGCCGAGATCCGCGGCCACCGGCGCACCTACATCGGCGCGCTGCCGGGCAACGTGATCCAGGCCATCCGGCGCGCCGAGTCGAAGAACGCGCTGCTCATGTTCGATGAGATCGACAAGCTCGGCCAGGGCGGCTTCCATGGCGACCCGGCCTCGGCGCTGCTCGAGGTGCTCGACCCGGAGCAGAACGCGAGATTCCGCGACAACTACCTCGCTGTGGACTTCGACCTGTCGAAGATGATGTTCATCACCACGGCCAACATGCTCGACACGATCCCGGGTCCGCTGCGCGACCGCATGGAGATCATCCAGCTGCCGGGCTACACCGAGGAGGAGAAGCTCGAGATCGCGCGGCGCTACCTCCTCAAGCGCCAGCTCGAAGCCAACGGCCTGGCGAGCGCCGACCCGGCGGTGGAGAACGTGCGCCTGCCGGACGACACGCTGCGGGCCATCGTCCGCGGCTATACGCGCGAGGCCGGCGTGCGCAACCTCGAGCGCGAGATCGGCGCCGTGCTGCGCTGGGCGGCGATGAAGTTCGCCGAGGGCTTCTCGGGCAAGCTCGAGATCAAGCCCGAGGATCTGCACGCCATCCTCGGCGCACGGCGCTTCGAGAGCGAGGTTGCCGAGCGCACGGCGGTGCCCGGCGTGGCCACGGGGCTCGCCTGGACCTCGGTCGGCGGCGACATCCTGTTCATCGAGGCCTCCAAGGTCCCCGGCAGCGGCAAGCTCATCCTCACCGGCCAGCTCGGGGAGGTGATGAAGGAGTCGGCCACCGCGGCGCTGACGCTCGCCCGCAACGTCCTGGGCGAGTCCTTCGAAAAGAACGACATCCACATCCACGTCCCGGCGGGCGCCACGCCCAAGGACGGGCCGAGCGCCGGCGTGGCGATGTTCCTCGCGCTCGTGTCGCTGCTCACCGGCGTTCCGGTGCGCTCGGACGTCGCGATGACCGGCGAGATCTCCCTGCGCGGGCTGGTGCTGCCGATCGGAGGGGTGAAGGAAAAGACCCTGGCCGCCCTGCGCGCCGGCATCAAGTGCGTGATGCTGCCCAAGCGCAACGAGAAGGACCTCGAGGACGTGCCCGCCGAGGCGCGCGAGAAGCTGGACTTCGTGTTTCTCGAGCGGGTCGAGGACGCGGTGAAGACGGCCATCGGCGAGCTGCCGAAGCCCGGGGACCGGAAAGCCGCCTGAGAAGAACCGGGGTCAGGCCCCGATCTTCTTGTGCGGCGTTCCTTGGAGAGTGTCGAGCAGGCGCACGATCGCCTGCCGGCGCGCCTCGCGCCGGGAGACGAGCCATCTGCGTGCGCGCGAGACCGGGGTCCAGGGACGGGAATTGCGGAAGCTGGACTCTTCCCTTGGTGCCTTGCCCATCGTGCGAAAAGGTTACCGCAACCGGGCCGCGTGCGCATGTCGCGCCGCGGCACGGGGCGTCCGGTAACAAACGGTTGCACCCGGACGCAGGCCGCGCCGTAGAATCCCGCGCCATGGTACGGTTTTTCAAGTCCTTGGCAGCGTTGGCGATTTTCGCCGCGCTGGCGAGCTGCGCGACCAACCCCATCACCGGCCGCAGCCAGTTCATGGTCATTTCGGAGCGCATGGCCATAGGCGAGTCGGCGATGGCGTATCGCTCGATGATGGGTCAGCTCGACCAGAAACGGAAAATCGAGACCGACACCGAGCGCGCGGTGAAAGTGCGCGAGATCACCGATCGCCTCATCGCTCAGGCGGTGCGCTTCCGGCCCGATTCGGCATCCTGGAATTGGGAGGTGCAGGTCATCAACGAGCCGGGCACCGTGAACGCCTTCTGCATGGCCGGGGGCAAGATGGCGATCTATACCGGCATGTGGGAGAAGCTGAAGGCGACCGACGACGAGATCGCGCAGGTGATGGGGCACGAGATCGGCCACGCGCTCGCCAACCATACCCAGGAGCGCATGTCGATCGCGATGACCTCGCAGGTGGCCACGCAGATTGCCGCCGTCGCGCTCGCCTCGCGCGAGCAGGCGGGACTCGCGCTCACCGGCGCCCAGATGGCGGCGCTGCTCGCCGTGCAGCTGCCGAACAGTCGCGAGAGCGAGCTCGAGGCCGACCAGATCGGCATCGAGCTCGCCGCGCGCGCCGGCTACGATCCGGCGGCGGCGGTGACGCTGTGGGAGAAGATGGCGAAGCTCGGCGGCAAGACGCCGGAGTTCCTGTCCACGCACCCTTCGCCCGAGAACCGGGCCGCGCGCCTGAAAGCGCTGGCCGAGCGCGTGCAGCCGCTCTACGTGGCGGCGAAGGCCGCGCCGGCCGAGGCGCCGAGGTTCCTGGCGGCGCCCGGCGCCGGCGCGAACGAGCGTCCGGTGAGCCGGCCCGGGGAGCCGACGCGCGAGGAGTTCGCCGCGCGCGGGGCCACCGAAACGCTCAGCTTCCTCGCCGAGCCGTTCGAGCGCTTCCGCAGCGGGACCGCGGTGCTCGAGTGCACCGCCGCCTGCGCGCTGCGCTACGGGCGGCAGAAGGGCGGCTGGCGGGCCCTGCACGCCAAGGGCGCCTGGCGCGACCTCGCCGTGGCGGTGATGCAGACGGGATACCTCAGCGACCTTTCGTACTTCCTCCTCGGCGAGGCGGCCCAGGGGCTGGGGCTCTCCGAGGCGGCCGCGGTGTACTACCGGCGCGCGCTCGACGCGGGCAAGACGCACGGCTGCGGGCGCGGCGCGTTCAGCTGCGAGGGCTTCGATGTGCAGGGGCTCGCCACCGCTGCCCTGAACCGCTAGGACGTGCAAGTCGGGAAGCACCTGTCGACGGACTTTGCAGCGCGGGCCGGTGCGAAATTCGACACGCGCGCGCGGGCGGCGGCGATAGCGCGCGGCGTGCGGCTGGGCGAAGATCGATTCGCGGCGACGAACTGCGACTGCGAAAAAAAGAGGGCACGTCTGCGAAACGTGCCCTCCGTGATGCTCAAGCGGCGATCGAACCGCGACTACACCTTGTTTGGCCCCGGCCCAGGTCCGGCGGGGCTGATAACAGCGTGCTGGCCGCCCGCTCGTCGCGTGTAGGCTGCTGTCTACACCCCCGGGATGATCCCGACAGAACGGTTCGCGATCTACGCTGGGGCATAGTCCGAACGGACTATTTCGATGGTTCTCTGGCAGGAACCCGGGCGAGGTCGGCGAGCCAGGCGTCGGCATTGCCGTCGGAGGGCGCGCGCCAGTCGCCGCGCGGCGAAAGCGAGCCGCCGGAGCCCACCTTGGGCGCGTTCGGCACGGCGCTGCGCTTGAACTGGCTGGTTTCGAAAAAGCGCTTGAGGAACACTCCGAGCCAGCGGCGAATCTCCGCGAGGCTGTACTGGCCGCGCCAGGCGTGCCAGGCGAGGAACGCCACCTTGGTGGGCGTGTAGCCGAAGCGCAGGGTGTAGTACAAATTGAAGTCCTGCAGCTCGTAGGCTGTC
>DATLGR010000246.1:0-4125 GCA_035540415.1 Burkholderiales bacterium
CAGCAGCAGGACCTCTATGCCCGGCTGCTCGGCCTCCCGGATCACAGCGTGACGGTGCAGTGCCCGGACATCGGCGGGGCCTTCGGCGTGAAGCAGCAGCTCTACGGCGACGAGCTCGCGGTGTGCGTGCTCAGCATGATCCTCGGGCGGCCGGTAAAGTACGTCGCCGACCGGCTCGAATCCTTCCTCTCCGACATCCACGCGCGCGACCACGAGGTGGCGGCGAAGCTTTCCGTCGATCGCGACGGGCGCCTGCGCGGCCTGTCGGTGGACGACCTGTTCGGCATCGGCGCCTATTCCCAGTACCCGCGCTCCAGCGTCGGCGAGGGCAGCCATGTGCTGCGCCTGAGCGGGGCGCCGTACGCGCTGCAGGCCTACGAGGGCCGGCTGCGCATGGTGTATCAGAACAAGAACATGATCGGACACTACCGGGCCGTGGGCCATCCGGTGGCGGTGGCGGTGACCGAGGCGCTGGTCGACGAGGCGGCGCGCCGCATCGGCATGGATCCGGTCGAGCTGCGCCGCCGCAACTACATTGCGCCGCACGCCTATCCCTACCGTTCGCATGGCGGGTTCAGCTTCGAGCCGCTGTCGCTGCACGCCTGCCTCGAGCGCCTCGTCGCCATGATGGACCTGCCCGTGCTTCGCGCCGAGCAGGCGGCGCGCGCCGGAAGCCCGGTGCGCCTCGGCGTGGGCCTCGCGACCTTCGTCGAGCTCACCGGCACCGGGCCGGAGTACTACGGCCGCGGCGAGGCGCGGGTCAGCGCGCAGGAGGGCTGCCTCGTGAAGCTCGAGCCCTCGGGCCTGATTCGGTGCGCGCCGAGCGTGACCGACCAGGGCCAGGGGACCGATACCGCCATGGCGCAGGTGGTGGCCGCGGCGGTGGGGGTGCCGGTGGAGCACGTGGCGGTGGTGAGCGGCGGCACCGAGCTCACCCCGTACGGCGGCGGCGCGTGGGCCTCGCGCGGCGCATCCATCGGCGCCGAGGCAGCGTACCGCGCGGGCCAGGCGCTGCGCGAGAACATTCTGCGCATCGCGGGCCACCTGCTCGCGACCAGCGCCCAGGCGCTCGACCTGCGCGACGCGAGGGTGGTCGATGCGCTCACCGGCCGTGAGCGGCTGGCGCTCGCCGAAGTCGCCCGGGCGGGCTATTTCCGCCAAGACCTTTTGCCGCCGGACTTCCAGCCGGAGCTCAGCGTCGTGCGCCACTTCGTCCCCTCCGGCCGTGCGTTCCTCATCACCAACGGGATTCAGGGCTCGGTGGCCGAAGTGGATACCGACACCGGAATGGTGGCGCTGCGCAAGCACTACGTCGTGCATGACTCGGGCACCGTCATCAACCCGCTGCTGCTCGACGAGCAGATCCGCGGCGGCGTGGTGCAGGGCCTCGGCGCGGCGCTCTACGAGGAGATCGCTTACGGCGAGCAGGGCGAGCTGCTCACCGGAACCATGGCCGACTACCTGGTGCCGATGGCCCTCGAGATGCCCGACATTGAAGTCGGCCACCTGGCCAACCCCGACGCCGGCACGAGCCTCGGGGCGAAAGGCGCGGGCGAGGCCGGCACGGCGGGCGCCAGCGCCGCCGTGCTGAACGCGGTGAACGACGCGCTCGCGCCGCTCGGCGCCTTCCTGACGCAGGTCCCGCTCACTCCGGAGCGGATCCTGCGCGCGCTTGGAAAGACTGCAAGAGGAGTGTCATGAAACTGAGAGTTCTCTCGGAGGCCGATTGCCGCGCGGTGATCGACATGGCCGCCGCCATCGACGTGCAGGCCGAGGCGTTCCGCCTGCTCGCGGCCGGCAAGTCGGTCGAGGGGCTGCGCAGCTTTGCCACGTCGGAAGACCCGCCCGGCGTCGCGATCTTCAACCCCTGCTTCCTGCGCGACGGCGGCGGCTACGGCATCAAGGTGGTCTCCGACTTCTATGGCAATGACGCGAAGCGCATTCCGCGGATGAGCGCCCTGGTGGCGCTCTTCGACGGTGCCACCGGCTATCCGCGCACCGTGATGGAAGGGGGGTTCCTCACCGACCTTCGCACCGGCGCGGGCACCGGCCTCGCCGCGCGCCATCTCGCGCGCAGGGACAGCCGCACGGCGGCCATCATCGGCGCGGGCCGCGTGGCGCGCAACCAGCTCGAGGCGCTCGCCACGCTGTTCGATCTCGAGACGGTGTGGGTCGCGACGCGCAGTGAGCCGCGGGGGCAGGACTTCGTGCGCAGGATGAAGGCGCGCGGCGGGCGCATCCCGGCCGACATCCGGCTGGTCGCCTCGCGCGAGGAAGCCGTGCGCCGGGCCGACCTCGTCGTCGCGGCGACCACCGCCGACACGCCGGTGATCGAAGGGCGCTGGCTGCGTCCCGGGACCTTCGTGGCGTCCGCCGGCGCCTACGAGCCGACCGCGCGGGAGGTCGACACCGAGACGGTGCGGCTCGCCGCGCGGCGCGTCATCGACAGCCGCAAGGACTGCCTCGAGCATGCCGGCGATTTCATGATCCCCGAGAAGGAGGGCGCCATCACGCGCGAGTCGATCGCCGAGATCGCCGAGCTGGTGAGCGGCGCGCGGCTCGGGCGCCAGTCGCCCTCCGAGATCACCTACTACAAGTCCATCGGCGTGCCGATCCAGGACCTGGTCACCGCGCAGCACATCGAGCGCGAGGCGCTCGCGCGCGGCCTGGGCACGGTGATCGAGATCGGCGGCGATGAGCTCTGAGGCGACCCGCATCATGGAGGCACAAGCCATGCGACAGCAGCATCCCGGCGCGGCGCTGAAGCCGCCCTCGGCCCGCGCGCGCTCCATGCCGCGCTCGGCGATCCGCGAAATCATGGCGCTCGCCGCGGAGCGCGGCGGCGTGATCCACCTCGAGGTGGGCGAGCCCGATGCCACCACGCCGCTCTACATCACGCAGGCCGCCTTCGAGGCGGCGCGCGCCGGCTGGACCAAGTACAGCTCGAATGCCGGCCTGCCCGCGCTGCGCCAGCGCATCGCCGAGCGCTGCCAGCGGCGCTGGGGCGGCGCCGTGGCGCCCGGCCAGGTGGTCGTCACCACCGGCGCCATCGGCGCGCTCTACACCGCGATCATGGCGGTGGTGGAGGCCGGCGACGAGATTCTCATCCCGGATCCCGGCTGGCCGAATTACGAAAGCATCGCGCATCTCATCGGCGCCGCCGCGGTGCGCTACCCGCTGCGGGCGCAGAGCGGCTTTCTGCCCGATCTGCAAGACCTGGCCGCGCGCATCACGCCGCGCACCAAGGCCATCCTGCTCAACACGCCGGGCAACCCGACGGGCGCGGTGTTCCCGCGCGACACCATGGCGCGGCTGGTGGACCTCGCGCGCAGCCAGGGCCTCTACCTCATCAGCGACGAGATCTACGAGGACATCGTGTTCGGCGGGGAGCACGTCTCGGCGGGCGCCTTCGGCATCGGCGAGAACGTGCTCGTGATCTCCGGCTTCTCCAAGACGTACGCGATGACGGGCTGGCGGCTCGGCTGGCTGGTGTGCCCGCCGGCGCTCGCGCCCGTGGCGACGGGACTGCAGGAGCCGCTCACGTCGTGCGCCTCGACCATCGCGCAGAAGGCCGGCGAGGCGGCGCTCGACGGGCCGGGGGAGGCGGTGGCCGCTTTCCGCGAGACCTTCCGTCGCCGGCGCGACCTCCTCGTGGAGGTGTTCGGCGCCACCGGATTGCTGCCCACGGTGCCGCAGGGCGCCTTCTATGGCCTGGTCGACATCTCGCGCGCCGGCCTGCCTTCGCTCGAGTTTGCCAAGCGCTTTCTCATCGAGCGCAACGTCGCGACGGTGCCCGGCATCACCTTCGGCCCGAGCTGCGACCGCTTCGTGCGCGTGGCGTTCACCATCGCCGACGCCGACCTGCGCGAAGGCCTGCAGCGGCTGCGCGATTATCTGGAGAAGGGAGCCTGACCGTGGCACGCATCGACGGCAAGCGCCTGCTCGCCGATCTGCGCGCGCTGGCGCAGTTCGGCAAGGCGGGCACGGGCGTGAACCGCGTCTCCTTCTCCAGCGCGGACCTCGAGGCGCGCGCCTGGCTGCGCAGCCGGATGGAGGCGGCGGGGCTCGACGCCGCGATCGACGCGGTGGGCAATGTGCGCGGCGTCGAGCCCCGCCGCCTCCATC
>DATLGR010000247.1:0-1652 GCA_035540415.1 Burkholderiales bacterium
GTTCCCGTCGCGCCACCGGGAGTGGAATCGCCACCCCCTCCGCAGGCCGATACGAGCATCGCGACCAGCAAGGGGATTGCCGCGACAGGATTCTTCTTGTTCATTTCTTCTCCGCTTCGCGCGCCACCACCCGAAAGGACACTCGCGCGGAGCGCGCGGAAGTGCTCGAGAGAGGCACCGCGCGATGTCCAGAAGCTGGACCGAATGTCCGGAAGGGCGGCGCGATCTCCTGCAAGCCGAAGGCCATCGCGCTTGTCAGCGTACATCGATGCCTGGCGCGCACCACCCGCCGTGTGAGCAAATCGCGCGACCGGCGGCCATCGCCCGTGTCGCGATGTCACTGAGGTTGCCGGTGTCGCGTGAGACGTACGACACTCGGCCGTGCGATGCGCCGGCGGGAGCCGTCGGTCGCCGCCTAGCCCGCCTCGTGAATCGTCCCGCATGAGCCACGCGAGACTGCCGACCTCGCGTCCCGGCACCGTCCGACAAGCTCTGCGATTCGCGCCTCCTATCCTGCATTGGCAGTTCGGGAGGTTGCGCCATGTTCGGGGTTGCAGCAGTCGGTCAAGGCCGGGGGTCCGTCAGGCACCTGGCGTTTCGCATCCTCGCCGCGCTCGTGGGCCTGGGGGCCTGCGACGCGCTCTCCGCAGCGGACGAACCTGCCGCGCAAGCCGGTGAGATCCTGGTCGCGGCCGCGGACATCCCGCGGCCGCAGCTCGAAGTGAACACCGCCCCCGTTCCGCACCTGCATCCCACCGACGCCGGCGCGTCCCGCCTCGACATGACCCTGCTGCCGCAGCAGCGCTCCGGCATCGGCCTGGCGATGGGCATCCGCAGCCGTTCGCGGGGCGCCACCGGCCTGGCGCCGCACCCGCCGCTCGCGACCGCCGTGGACCTGGGCGTGCACTGGCGCTACACGTCGGAGAGCAACCACCGCTTCGACATCACGGCGTACCGGCGCGCGCCCGACCGCGACGTGATCAGCATGATCGAGAGCCGGGAGCCGAGCTACGGCGCGCGCCTCGAGATGGGCCTTGCTTCCCGCAAGGACCTGCGCAAGGGGTTCACCGCGCAGCGCGGTTTCATCGGGCTGCAGCTGGAAAGCGGCGCGCGGCTGACGATCCGCCGCAAGTTCGGCGGCCCGATGCTCTACTACCGCAACACCTTCTACTAAGCCACGCGCACCAGGCGGCCTTGCGCCGTGAGGAAGGCGGCGTGCACCGTGCCGCCGGGATGCATCGCCTGCAGCGCGGCGCGGTAACGCTGCATCTGCGCGACCAGCTGCGCGTCGTGCTGCGGCTGCGCCGCGCTCTTGTAGTCGAGCACCCACCACTCGCCGCCCGCGGCGCGCCGCACCAGCCGGTCGATGCGCAGCAGCTCGCCCCCGTGGTGCAAAGGCACCTCGTTGGCCCACCAGTCCACGGCGGCGGGGTCCCAGGCCCACGCGCCCTCGCCTTCGGCGATGCGCTGCGCCATGCGCGCGGCGTGCTGCGCCTGGGCGAGGTCGAGCGCGAACTCGCGCGCCACGCGCCGCACCTGCGCCGCGCCGAACCGGGTCGCGCCGGATGCCATGGTCTCCAGCAGGCGGTGCATGGCCTGGCCGAGGCGCGACTCGAGCGGGTCCTGCGCCGCCGGCGGGGGCGCCTTGGGGC
>DATLGR010000248.1:0-5369 GCA_035540415.1 Burkholderiales bacterium
TTCGTCTCGGGGGGCACGCGCTCGGTCCAGAGCGCCGCGCGGTAATCGGGCCGCTGCTCGTCCACGGCGATCGCGTGGTAGGCGTAGTCGACGATCCCGGAGAGCCGCGTGTCGTGCCAGCGGTAGTAATCGGCGCTAAACGGAATGCGCGCGAGCGGAATGCCGAGCGACCCCACGGTGTCCCAGACCCCGATGAAGCGCACCCGGGTCTCGCGCGCGCGCGCCTGCCGGAACGCGCGCGCGCGCGGGTCGTCCGGCGCCACGCTCTTGTCCCGGTAGAGCGCATAGGCGGCCTCGATCGACGCCGCGCCCGCGTCGCGCACCAGGCCGCACTTGCGGATGAGGCCGACGCAGCTGCGCGCGCTGTAGCCGCCCCGGCTGAAGCCGAAGACGAAAATCCGGTCGCCGTGGCGGAACCGGCGGCAGAGCCAGGCGTAGCCCTCCTTGATGGAATCCGAAAGGCCGTGGCCGAAGAGCCCGCCGGCGAGCCGGTCGAAAGGCCCGCGGCGCGCGTTTGCGCCCACGCCGCCCACGTAGCGGGTGAGCTGCAACGGGTCCTCCTCGCCGGTGGAGTCGATGGACTCCCGCATGCGCAGAACATTGGTTTCGTCCTGGCGGTTGTTCCACGTGCCGTCGAACAGCAGCGCCACGTTGCGATCCATGGCTCCTCCCCGAAGAAAGCGTAGAAGGGCCGCGCGGCGCTTGCTTATCCGGGCGTCCGAAGTTGTGCTATTGCTGCCGTGTGGACCGCCGTCGCGAATGGTTCGTACCGTCCTTCGGGCCTGAGCGCTTCCGCCTGGCCGTGGGGCTGCTCTTCCTGCCCTACACCGGCATGGTGCTCGGGTTCACCGTGGTCGGGGCCATGCTCGCCCCGACGGTCCACTGGGACAGGGTCGCGGCCATCGTGGCGATCTACTTTTTTGCGCTCGGCATCGGCGCGCACGCGCTGGATGCGCTGGGCAGCCGCGGCCTGCGCCCCTGGGGGCAGGCGTTCAGCCGGCGCCAGCTCCTCGCCGCGGCAATTGTCTCGGTCGCCACGGCCTATGCCATCGGCGCGTACTACATGATCCTGCACACGCCGCTGCTCTGGCTCATCGCGATCCCGGAAGGTTTTTTCCTCCTCGCCTACAACCTGGAATGGTTCGGCGGGCGCTTTCACCGCGATTCCTGGTTCGCGCTTTCCTGGGGCGCGCTGCCGGTGCTCGCGGGCTATGTGATCCAGACGAACGCGATCTCGCTCGCCGCGCTCCTCGCCGCGGCGGCGATGGGGCTGCTCAGCCTGGTCGAGATCAAGGCTTCGCGCCCGTACAAGGCGCTCAGGCGCGAAGGCGGCGACCCGGCCCTGGCGGCGCGGCTCGAGGCGATCCTGAAGAGCCTGAGCGCGGGCGTGATGCTGCTCGCCGCCGGGCTCGTCATGTACCGGCTCGCCGTGTAAATGGGGTCCGTCCCCATTTCCGTGGGTTCACTTCGTCGCGCGCACGATCGCCGAGCCATAGAGGGTAAGGTGCTCGGCTCGAATGTCGCGGAAGCCCTCGCGCGCGAGCGCGGCCTGCAGCTCGGGCAGCCATCGCGTCTGTTCGATCAGGCGCGGCAGGCCGTGGTAGATCTCGCGCCAGGCCGGCAGCAGCGCGCCGCCGGCGCGCTGCAGGAGAAAGAAGTAAAGGCGGAACAGCGCCACGCGCGCGCGGCCGGGCGGAAAGGTGAAGTCGTGCGCAATGAACGCGCCGCCTTCGCGCAGCATCGCGTGCGCGCCGCGCACGAGGCGCGGCAGCTCGGCGTACTTCGCGAGGTAGGAGGAGGCGATGCAGTCGAACGGCGCGTCGGCCCGGTAATCCTCGGCGCGCGCGAGCACGAGCTCCACGTTGCGCAGGCCGAGGGCGGCCATTTTGCGCCGGGCGAGGGCAAGGTATTCGTCGCGCACCTCGACGCCGACCACCCGCGCGAGCGGAAAGCGGCGCGCGATCGCCGCGGTCGAGATTCCGGTGCCGCAGGCGAGATCGAGGATCCGGCTGGCGTGCGCGGGAATCATGCCCACGAGGCGCCGCTTCCACCGGCGATCGATGCCCAGCGTGGCCGCCGCCACCACCGCGTCGTAGCTCTCGCCGGTGCCGCGGAAGAAGCGCTCGACGAGCGCGAGGCGCGCGTCTTCGCTCACGCGCGCGCCGGCGTAGCCCACTGCCGGGCGCGGCTGACGGCGTCGCGCCAGCGTTCCATCCGGAGGCTCCGGCGCGAGGCCTCGAGCTGCGGCTCGAAGCGCCGCTCGACGCGCCAGTGCGCGGCGAGCGCCTCGCGCGAGCGCCAGAGGTCCACGGTCAGTCCGGCGAGGTAGGCCGCGCCCAGCGCGGTGGTCTCGAGGATCTTCGGCCGCACCACCGGCACCCCGAGGAGGTCGGCCTGGACCTGCATGAGGAGATCGTTCGCGGCGGCGCCGCCGTCGACGCGCAGCTCTGACAGGGTCGTGCCGGCGTCCTTCTGCATCGCCTGCAGGAGCTCTGCGCTCTGGAAGGCGATCGACTCGAGCGCCGCCCGCGCGATGTGCGCGCGGCTGGTCCCTCGGGTGAGGCCGACGATGGCGCCGCGCGCCTCCGGGTCCCAGTACGGCGCCCCGAGCCCGGTAAAGGCGGGCACGACGAAGACGTCCCCGGCGTCGAGGACCTCGTTCGCCAGCCGCTCCACGTCGCGTGCATCCTGGAAGAAGCCGAGCTGGTCGCGGAGCCACTGCACCACCGCGCCGGCGACAAACACGCTGCCTTCCAGCGCGTATTCCGGGTCGCGCACCTGGGCGCAGGCGGTGGTGACGAGCCCGTGGGCCGAGGCCACCGGCCGGCTGCCCGTGTGCAGCAGCATGAAGCAGCCGGTGCCGTAGGTGTTCTTCGCCATGCCGGGGGCGTGGCAGGCCTGTCCGACCATGGCCGCCTGCTGGTCCCCGGCGATGCCGCCGATCACGGCCGGCTCGCCCAGCACCGCCGCCGGGATCATGCCGAAGGCATGCGCCGAGGGATGCACGTCCGGCAGGAGCGCACGCGGCACGCGCAGCAGCCGCAGCAGCTCCTCGTCCCAGTCGCCCGTGTGCAGGTTGAACAGCATCGTGCGCGAGGCGTTCGACACGTCGGTGACGTGGGTGCGGTTGCCGGTGAGATGCCAGACGAGCCAGGTATCCACCGTGCCGAAGGCGAGCTCGCCGCGCTCGGCGCGCGCGCGTGCGCCCGGAAGGCTGTCGAGAAGCCACGCGATCTTGGTGCCGCTGAAGTACGGGTCGATGAGCAGCCCGGTGCGGCTGCGCACCAGCGCCTCGGCGCCGTCGGTTTTGAGCCGGTGGCACAGCTCGGTGCTGCGGCGATCCTGCCATACGATGGCGTTGTGCAGCGGCTCGCCGCTCTGGCGGTCCCAGAGCAGGGTCGTCTCGCGCTGGTTGGCGATGCCGACGGCGGCCAGGTCCTTCGCCGCGATGCCGCTCGCGCGCAGGGCCTCGCGCGCGCAGTCGCGCTGCGTGGATAAGAGCTCCCGGGGGTCGTGCTCGACCCAGCCGGGCTGCGGGAAGATCTGGCGGAACTCGCGCTGGCGGGCCGCGACGGGCGCGCCCTCGCCGTCGAACACGATGGCGCGCGAGCTGGTGGTGCCCTGGTCGAGCGCGAGGACGTAGCGCACGCAAAAATTGTACAGTCCGGTCTCGAGGACCCGACATGAAAGAAGCCCGCCGCCTCAACTTCCATTTCCAGCGCTACCTCATCGCCGGCGTGCTGGCGCTCGCCCCCCTCTGGGTGACGTGGCTGGTGTTCGAGTTCGTACTCACCCGCCTGTCACGGGTCGGGCGTCCCTGGGTGGTGGCGTTCGGCCTGCCGCCGTGGATCGAGTCGGCGCTCGCGGTGCTGGTGACGCTGCTGGCGCTGTATCTGCTCGGCTGGGCGACCACCCAGGTCATCGGCCGCCGGCTCCTGCAGACCTTCGAGAACCTGCTCGACCGCGTGCCGCTCGCGAAAGCCATCTACCGGATGACCAAGCAGCTCATCGAGACGCTCCAGACGCGTCCGCAGGGCGTGCAGCGGGTGGTGCTGATCCGCTTTCCCCACCGCGACATCAAGACGGTGGGCTTCGTCATGCGCGTGCTGGAGGACGCCGACAGCGGCCGCAAGCTCGCCGCCGTGTACGTGCCGACCGCGCCCAACCCGACCTCCGGCTACATGGAGATCGTGCCGGTCGAGGACCTGGTCGCCACCGAGTGGACCATGGACGAGGCGATGCGCTTCGTCGTCACCGCGGGCACCGGCGGGCCCGAGCGCGTGAGCTACGAGAACACCGCTAGCCCCGGCGAGGCGGCAAAGGCGCGCGCGACTTGAGTCGCAGGTGCAGCCCGGCCTTCGCGAGCATGAGCGCGCTCACCGGCGCGGTCAGGAAAAGGAACAGGGCGATCAGCAGCTCGTGCAGCGTCGGCGTTTCGAGCGCGAAGAAGTAGGCGATCGAGGCGATCAGCATGCCGCCCACCCCGAGCGTGGTGGCTTTGGTGGGGGCGTGCAGGCGGGTGAAGAAATCGGGCAGTCGCACGAGGCCGATGCCACCCACCAGCACGAAGGCGCTGCCCACCAGGAGAAAAACGGTCACGACGATTTCGGCGAGCAACGGCATCTCCTCAGTCCATCACGTCGCCACGGGTGACGAACCGCGCGAGCGCCACCGTGGCGACGAAGCCGAACAGCGCGATCAGCAGCGCCGCCTCGAAGTACGCAACGCTCGCGGTGCGCACGCCGAGCAGCACGATGAACGCGACGGCGTTGATATAGAGCGTGTCCAGCGCGAGCACCCGGTCGGGAACGTCCGGGCCGCGCAGGAGGCGCCACAGCGCCAGCAGCACCGCGATGCCGATCGAGACGAAGGCGACGTTGATGGCGAACTCGATCATGCGAAGATCTCCTTGAGGCGCTGCTCGTAGCGCGCCTTGATCTGGCGCACCACCGCGTCCGGGTCTGGCGCGTCGAGCACGTGCACGAGCAACCGGCGTCGGTCCGCGGAGATTTCCGAAGAGACGGTTCCCGGGGTCATGGTGATGATGCACCCGAGCAGCGCGATGGCGAGCGGCTGCTCGATCTCGAGCGGCACCTCGATGAAGGCCGGGCGCAGCCGCCCCGGCGGCCCGAGCACGAGGCGGGCAACCACCACGTTGGCGATCACGATATCCCACAGCACGAGCAGCGTGAAGGTGAACGCCCTGCCGGCGGCGCGCACGCCGCGCAGGTGGCCGAAGGGCTCGTCGAAGAAGCGCCGGGTGATCCAGGGCATGAGCACGCCGAAGAGCATCCCGAGCACGAGCTGCGCCGGGGTGAACCCGGAGAGCAGAAGCCACGCCACGACCAGCACCGCGGACAGGATGGGAT
>DATLGR010000249.1:0-2746 GCA_035540415.1 Burkholderiales bacterium
CCCGTCCCCATCCCCGCCAAAGGAGCCCGGCATGAAACGCTTTCACGTGCACGTCGCCGTCCATGACCTCGAGACGAGCATCCGCTTCTATTGCGCCCTCTTCGGCGCCGCGCCGGCGGTGAGGAAGCCCGACTACGCGAAGTGGATGCTCGAAGACCCGCGCGTCAACTTCGCGATCTCGGCGCGCAGCGCCAAGGCCGGGCTGGATCACCTCGGCATCCAGGTCGAGGCCGGCGCCGAGCTCGAAGACATCGCTTCGCGCCTGGCACAGGCCGAAGTCGCGGTGCAGCCCCAGAAGGCGGCCGCCTGCTGCTACGCGAAAAGCGACAAGTACTGGACCCTCGACCCCCAGGGAATCGCCTGGGAGTCTTTCCACACGCTCGATAGCGTTCCGGTGTACGGCGCCGACACCCTGCCCGCACCCGCGCAAGCCGCCTGCTGCCCGAGCCCCGCGTGAGACCTACAACGTCCCCACCGTCGTCGGCGTACTTGCCGGCGATTGTTCGTAGTGCGGTGGGTGAACGCCTCGCCCGACGGGTACGAGCGCCCGAGCGCAGGGCGCGATAAGGCAATCGCACCCCCGCTGATCCGCGATTGACGGATGTCACGATTGGCCCGGCCGGGGCGCCGGCGTAGCGTGGTCGCTGCCCGGGGACCCTCGGGCAGTCCAACCCCATGGAGGTCACCATGAAACGCGTTTTCATCGCCGCCGCCTCGTTCGCCGCGCTTGTGCCCGCGGCGGCCGTCCAGATCGAGCGCCCCTACGAGGAGCTCGACGTGGAGCGCAGGCTCCCCGAGGTGCAGGCCGATCGGTCCCGTACCGGCACCCAGGCGCCGTCGCGGCAGCCCGACCCCGAGCGCGTCGACCGCACCCCGGCAACCGGGCCGGCGGCCGAACCGCGCTTCGCGCAATCGGGGGAGGCCAGCGCCGGAGGCGAAGGGCCACGGCTCGCGATGCGCTCGCCCTGGAGCGAGGACCATCACTTCATTGCCCCGGAGCAGTAGCGGCGCGGGGCGGAGACGGTGAGATTCGAACTCACGAAGCCTTTCGGCTTACCTGATTTCAAGTCAGGCGCATTCGACCGCTCTGCCACGTCTCCGGCGGCGCTTGAAAAATCGGTCCGCAGCCGCATTTTACGGCCCGTGGATCCCGTTAAGCTGTTGAAACTTTGAGGGGCTTTGGTAGTCTTAGCGACACGAAAGGCCCGCCGGGCCGACAAGGAGGAAGGCACCACCATGCAACCTGAACTGAAACCGGTACGCACCCACGACCAGGACTTCGGCCGCGGCCTGCCATACGGGTCGGCGCAGGACGCCGCCCTTGCCGGCCAGAGCCAGCGCGTCCTGCGCAACACCTACCTGCTGCTCGCGCTGACCATGGTGCCGACGGCGATCGGCGCCTGGATCGGCATGCAGACCGCCGGCGTCATCACGGCGAGCCCCATCCTTTCCACGCTGGTCCTGCTCGGCGCGGTGATCGGGCTGCAGTTCGCCATCGCCGCCAACCGCAACAACGGCTTCGGCGTGGCGCTGCTGCTGCTCATGACGGGATTGCTGGGCTGGTGGCTCGGGCCGATCCTGAACGTGGCGCTGTCCATGAACAACGGCATGACCCTCGTGGGCTACGCCGCGGTGGGCACCGGCGCCATCTTCTTCGGCATGGGCGCCATTGCCGCCACCGCGAAGAGGGATTTCAGCTTCCTCGGCAAGTTCCTGTTCGTGGGCATGATCGCGCTGCTCGTGGCGCTGATCGCCAACATGTTCCTGCAGATCCCGGCGCT
The DNA here is from genome assembly GCA_035540415.1 of Burkholderiales bacterium. GTDB lineage: Bacteria > Pseudomonadota > Gammaproteobacteria > Burkholderiales > SG8-39 > SCGC-AG-212-J23. The sequence continues at coordinate 1,782 of DATLGR010000249.1, forward strand.
CGCGCTCACGCTCTCCACGCTGGTGGTGGTGCTGTTCTCGCTCTTCCTGCTCTACGACCTGCAGCGCATCATGCGCGGGGGCGAAACCAACTACCTCATGGCGACCACCGGCGTCTACATCAGCCTGTGGGGCATCTTCGCGCACCTGCTGAACCTGCTGCTCTCGCTCGCCGGCGAGCGCGACTGAGGCCGCCGCCTCCCTGAGCCAAGGCGCCTGATGGGCGCCTTTTCTTTTTCTAGCGCTCGAACAGCGCAATGCTCTCCACGTGCGCGGTGTGCGGGAACATGTTCACCACCCCGGCCGCCGCGAGCCGGAAGCCCTTCGCCTGCACGAGGATGCCGGCGTCGCGCGCCAGCGTCGCCGGGTCGCACGACACGTACACGACGCGCCGCGGCCATTCTGCCGGCAGCGACTTGACCACGTGGACCGCGCCCTCGCGCGGCGGATCGACGAGGAGCTTGTCGAACGGGCCTTCGAGCGTGCCCTCGAAGAGGTTCCTGACCTCGAAGCGCGCCGCCAGGCCGTTCAGAGCGGCGTTGCGCCGCGCGCGCTCGACCAGCTCCGCGCTGCCCTCGTAGCCGGTGACGCGCGCCCCGCGGCGCGCGAGCGGCAGCGAGAAATTGCCCAGGCCGCAGAAGAGGTCCGCGACGCGCTCGCCCGGCTGCGGGTCGAGCAGGCGCACCGCGCGCGCCACGAGCACGCGGTTCACGCCCGCATTCACCTGCGTGAAATCGGTCGGACCGAAGCCCAGCCGCACGCCGAACTCGGGCAGCTCGTAGTCGAGCTCGCTGCGGGGCGGATGGAAGGGGCGCGCGCTCGCCGGGCCGTGGGACTGCAGCCAGATCGACACCCGGTGGCGCTCGGCAAACGCGCGCAGCAGCGCCTCGTCCGCGCCGCCGAGCGCCTCGAGATGGCGCACCACGAGCACCGTCTCGCGATCGCCCACCGCCACCTCGATCTGCGG
>DATLGR010000250.1:0-6347 GCA_035540415.1 Burkholderiales bacterium
GAAAAGAACACTCCCTACTCCAAAAAAAGCGGCGCGGGGTCGCCGCGCCGCCTTCGGGCGCCGGGTGTTACGCCCGGCCGCGCGCTTTCTCGAACGGGACCAGCACCTCGCCGGTCTTGTAATTGTCCGGGTAGATCACGACCTGCTTGCCCGGCTGGGTGAACTGCTCCATGTCCTTGTCCACCACGCCCCGGAACTGCGCCTGGATGACGCGCGGGTTCGCCCATTCGCCGGACTTGTCCCAGCGGATATCGCCCACGATGGTGCTCACCTGGTTCTGGCGCAGCCAGCCGGCGAGTGCCTTGTGGTCGAGGCTCTTGGTGCCGGCGACCGCCTGCTCGAGCATCTGGCCGATGGCATAGTTGAACGGCGTGATGTAGTAGCCCAGCGGATCGACCCGCGCCGCGGTGGCGCGCTCGCGATAGCGCTTGAAGTAGTCCTCGATTCCCGGGTACTTCATGCCCGGCACGTAGGTGTTGTAGTTCGTGATGCCGTTCAGCAGCGAGCCGAGCGACTGCATGATCGGGGTGAACTGCAGCCCCACCATGCCGCCGCCGAACATCTTGACCGAGCCGCCGACGCCGATTTCGTTCACCGCGCGCACGATGGCGACCGAGTCGTTGGGGTAGGACATCACGAAGACCATGTCGGGCCGCGCCGCGCGGATGGCGCGGATCATCGACGAGAAGTCCACGGTGGCCGGCGGATAGTCCTGGTTGTAGACGGTCTTCAGGCCGGCCTCCTTCGCCAGCACACGCGCGCCGTTGGCGAGGTTCTGGGCGAATTCCTGGTCGGCGGCGAGGTAGGCGATGGACTTCGCGCCGTGCTTCACGCCGGTGTTGATGAAGCCGTCGGACCAGCTGCGCGCATCGTTCCAGGGCGCGTTGTTGAACCACATGTCGTGCTGCACCTTCGCGTTGACCTGGAACGAGAAGTTGCCCATCAGCAGCAGGTTGCGCTGGCGCACGAGCGGCATGAGCGGCGCCGTGGGCACGGTGCCGTAGGGCGCGATGAGGAGGTCGACGCGGTCGACGTCGATCAGCTTGGTGTAGATGGCGGGCGTGGTGGACGCGCTCGACTGGTCGTCGTAGGCGATGAACTCCACCGGACGGCCGAGCAGGCCGCCTTTCTTGTTCACGTCGTCGACCCACATGCGCAGCGCCACGAGCGCCGCCTGGCCGCCGCCGGCGAGCGCGCCGGTCTGCGCGATGGCCATGCCGACGCGCACGGGATCCTTCTGCTGGGCATACGGGATGCGCGGCAGCATCGCGGCCGCGCTGAGCGCCGCGGCGCCCTGGAGCACTTTCCTGCGGGAAACGGTCATGTCGAAAATCCTCCTCGTTATCCTATTGTGCGGGGGCGTCCTGCCTTTGGCAACCCGAGCTTCAAAAGACGGGCCGCGTTGCCGCCCGCGATGGCGCGCTTGGCGGCCGCTGAAATTCCGGGCGTGCGCTCGACGAAACCCACCGGATCCTCGACGCCCATGTCGTAGGGATAGTCGCTGCCGAGCAGCACATGGTCGGCGCCGAACCGTTTGACCATCGCCGCCAGCAGGCCGGGATCGAAGGCGATGGTATCGAAATAGAGCTTCTCGAGGTAGCTCGAGGGCTTCTTGCTGATGACGGTGCGGCAGTCCGGCCGGGCCCGCCAGCCGTGGTCCATGCGCGCCCAGTAGTGCGCGAGATACCCCCCGGCATGCGGCAACACGACCTTCAGCTTCGGATGGCGCGCGAGCACCCCGTCGAAGATGAGGTGGCTCGCGGCCACCGTGGTCTCGAGCGGGTTGCCGATGATGTTGTTGAAATAGTGGTCCATCAGCCGCTCGCCCTGGGTGTAGCCGATGGGGTGCATGAAGATCACGATGCCCAGCGCCTCGGCCTTCGCGAAGAACTTGTCCAGCGCGAGCCGGCGGTCGGTGAGGTCCATGCCGTTCACGCTGGGGTTGATCTCGACCCCGCGCAGGCCGAGCGTTTTCACGCCGTGCTCCAGCTCGCGCACCGCGAGGTCCACCTGCTGCAGCGGCACGGTGCCCAGCGCCACGAAGCGCTCCGGCCACCGCGCGCAGATCTCGGCAAGCCGCTCGTTCACCTGGCGCGCGAGCAAGGCGCCCTCCTCCGGGTCGGTCCAGTAGTAGGTCTGGTTGGGCGCCGGCGAGATCGCCTGCACGTCGATGCCCATGCGGTCCATGTCCCGGAGGCGCACCTCGATCGACGAGAGCTTGGGCGCGCGCGTGCGCATCTGCTTGACGTTGGTCTCGCGGGTGAGCGCGTTGGCGTAAACCACCGACGGCTCGTGCTGGCCGGGATTGCGGTCGGCCACCTTCGCCGCCACCTCGGGGTTGAGGTAGTGGCAGTGAATGTCCACCCGCAGGCTGCGGCCCTTCTTCCTGACCACCGCCGCCCGGCCCGCGGCCGGGGCACAGCTGTACATCATCGCTACGATCTCCCTGAAGGGGTCAGTTCGACACGGGCTCGACCTGGCCGCTCGCCGCGGAGCGGAACACCGCTTCCAGGGCCGCGACATTGGCGATCATCTGCGCCTGCGGCACCGGGTACGGGGCGCGGCCGGCCGCAGCATCCGCGAAGGCCTCGAGGTTGGCAAGCACCGCGTTCGCAGACGGGATGTCCGCCGATTGCTTCTCCTGCCCGCGCAGGCACGTCGTCAACGTCCAGCCCCGGGGCGCCTCGGGGTGCGCCTTGTCGCGCACCTCGGCCCAGCCCTGGCTGCCGTAGAGGGCGAAGCGGCCGTCGAAGGGCGTGGCGAGGATGGCGCTGAGCAGCGCGTTGCCCCCGCTCGCGAACCCGACGGCGACGGCGAGCGTGTCGCCGTTGGCGAGCGGGCTGGCGAGCTGGCGCACCCGCGCGTACACGGTCTGCGCCGGGCCCATCAGCCCCACCGCGAGGTCGAGCAGGTGGATGCCGGTGGCCGTCATGGGTCCCGCCGGCGCCTCCTTCTCCGAGGCGCGCCAGTTGTCCGGGGGCAGCGCCAGGAACTTGTCCTGGCTGAAGTTGGCCTCGATCTGCAGCAGCCGCCCGAGGGCGCCTTCGCGCGCCAGGCGGAAAAGCTCCAGGACCGGCGGCTCGAAGCGCTTCTCGTGGCCCACGGCGAGCGCCACGCCGTGCTCGTTGCACGCCTGCACCGCGCGCAGGACGTCGGCGCGCGAAAGCGACAGCGGCTTCTCGCAGAAGACATGCTTGCCCGCCCGCGCGGCGCGCACGATCTGCTCGGCGTGCAGGCTGTGCGGCGTGCACAGGATCACGCCCTGCACCGCCGGGTCGGCCAGGGCTTCGTCGTACGTGGGCCCCTTCAGCAGCGGATCGACCTCGCGCACCACCTGCAGCCGGGCGTTGCCCTGCAGGAGCGAGCGCACGGTGCGCCCCCACCACCCCAGCCCCACGAGCGCGACCTTGAGCGGGGCGCCGCGCAATGGCGTCATTCGACCTTGATGTTCGCTTCCTTGATGAGCCTCGCGTACTTGTCGGTCTCGGCGCGGATGAAGGCGGCGAACTGCGAGGGCGTGCTCGAGACCGCCTCGACGCCGAGGTCGGCGAAGCGCTTGCGCACGTCGGGATCGGCGAGCGCCTTCACGGTGTCGGCGTGCAGCTTGTCGACGATCGCGCGCGGCGTGCCCGCGGGATAGAGCACGCCCCACCAGTTCACGGCCACCAGCCCCGGCGCATCGGACTGGCAGGTCGGCGGCTCGGGCACGAGCTCGTACTTCTCGGTGCCGGTGACGCACAGCGCGCGCAGCTTGCCGGAGCGGATGTGCGCCATGGCCGGCAGCGAGTCGGAGAAGATGAGGTCGATCTGCCCGCCGAGCAGGTCCTGGATCGCGAGCACGCCGCCCTTGTAGGGCACCTCCACCGCCTGCACCCGGGTGATGTTCTTCAGCATCTCGCTGGAGAGGTGCGACACGCTGCCCGGGCCGCTCGTGCCGTAGTTGAGCTTGCCGGGGTGCTTGCGCGCGAAGGCGATGATGTCGGCGAGGGACTTGTGCGGCGAGTCGGCGCGCACCACGAGCACGTTGGGGCCCTGCGAGATCTGCGACACGGGGATGAAGTCGCGCTCGATGTTGTAGGGCACCTTGGACAGCAGCGGGTTCACCGCCACGGGACCGAGGTTGCCCACGACGAAGGTGTAGCCGTCGTTGGGCTGGCGCGCGGCGTAGTCCATGCCGATGGACCCGGCGGCGCCCGGGCGCGACTCGATGATCACCTGCTGGCCCCAGTACTCGGCGAGCTTCGCGCCGTAGACGCGCGACATGAGGTCGGACGAGCCGCCCGGCGGATACGTCACCACCAGGCGCACCGGCTTGACGGGGTAGGTCTGCGCGGCGGCGCTGCCGCAGGCAAGGGCGAGGACGAGAAGCAGGATGCGCACGATGCTCTCCTTATTCGAACTTCATCTGCTGGATGACAGGGCGGAACTGCTCGATCTGGCGCCGCAGGATCGCGTCCTGCTCGGCGGGCGTGGAGCCGGCGGGCTCGGCGCCCATTTCGCGCAGCCGCCGGGCCGTTTCAGGATGCTTCACCGCGGCGACCACCTCCCGGTTCAGCCGCTCGACGATGTCGCGCGGCGTGCGCGCCGGGACGAACAGGCCGTTCCAGCCGTCGGCCTCGAGCACCGGGTAGCCCTGCTCGCGCGCGGTGGGCACGTCGGGCAGCTCGGGCACGCGCCGCGAGGCGCTCACCGCGAGCGCCTTCAGCTTGCCGGCCCGGATCTCGGCGAGCGAAGTCGACATCTGGTCGCCGCCCACGTTGATGCGCCCGGCGAGCAGCTCCTGCTTGAGCGGCGCCGCGCCCTTGTACGGGATATGCGTCATCTGGATGTTCGCCGCGCGCTGCAGCGCCTCGCCCAGGACGTGCATGATCGAGCCCGGCCCGGTCGAGCCGTAGGTGTAGCGCAGCGCGCGGTCCTTCTGCAGCAGCGCCACCAGCTCCTTCAGGTCGTTCGCCGGCACGCTCGGGTGCGCGGTGAGCACGAAGGGTACGAACACCGCGATGGAGACGCCGGCGAAGTCGGCCTCGACGTTGTAGGTGGCCCGGTTCTGCACCACCGCCGCCACCGAGGCCACCGGGAAGGTGATGTTGTGCATGAGCATGGTGTAGCCGTCGGGCGCGGCCTTCGCGACCTCCGCCGCGCCGATCGTGCCGCCGGCGCCGCCGCGGTTCTCGACCAGCACCGGCTGGCCGATGGTCTCGGTCATGCGCTGCGCGACGAAGCGCGCTACCACGTCGGTGGTGCCCCCGGCCGGAAACGGCACCACGATGCGGAGCGGCTTGGACGGGAACGGCTGGGCCTCCGCGTTCAGGGCCGCCGCGAGGCAAAACAGCAGGAGCCACTTCATGCGCCCTCCTCCTGTAAGTTGGTACGCGCGCATAGCTTAACGCGTCCCGAAACCGGGACGGAGCCCATTTCGAGTCGGGCTAACCGGGGCCGAAAAGGCCGGTCAGCCCGTCGTAGAGGAGCTTGGAGCCCGTGAGGAGAAGCAGGGTGTACACCACGCGGTAGAACCAGCGCACGTCCATGCGGCGCTGCAGCCATTGCCCGACGTAGATGCCGGCGACGCCCATGGGGGTGAGCAGCGCCGCGGCGAGCAGGATGCGCGCGTCGAACAGGCCGAGCCAGAAATACGGCAGGAGCTTGGCGTAGTTGAGCGTGAAGAAGAACACGAGCGAGGTGGCGACGAACGCGTCCTTCGCCAGCTTCTGCGGGATGAGGTAGACCATGACCGGCGGGCCGCCGGCATGGGTGATGAAGCTGGTGAAGCCCGAAAGCGTCCCCCAGAACCAGCCGGCGCGCGGTCCCGGCTTCTGCGCCGCCGCGCGCCGCGGCAAGACGCTCCAGGCGAGGAAGCCGAGCGCGATCGTCCCGATCAGCACGCGCAGCCAGTCGTCGTGGATGAGGCGGAAGGTGAGCGCGCCGATGACGCAGCCCAGCAGCCCGGCGGGCACCAGGATGCGCATGATGCGCGCGTCCCAGCGCCCGAAATAGGCCCGCACGCCGGCGAGGTCCATGAGGCACAGCACCGGGAGCATGATCGCGGCGGCCTGCGCCGGGGGCACGGTGAGGGCGATCAGCGGCGTGGACACGACCGCGCCGCCGCCGGTGCCGCCTTTCGAGATCCCGGTGAGGGCGACCGCCAGGAGCGCGAGCGCCCAGAACCACGGATCGGCGATCAATTCGCCTTGATTCCCGCGGCCTTGATGAGGCGCGCGTTGGCCTCCAGCTCGGCCGCGACCATCTTCTCGAACTCGGCGATGGACATGGTGAGCGGATCGGCGCCGAGCTTGCGGATGCGCTCGGCGAGCTTGGGCGACTGCACCGCCGCGTTGATCTCCCGGTGC
>DATLGR010000251.1:0-13294 GCA_035540415.1 Burkholderiales bacterium
TATCCGGTGGGAGCGCTCACCGTGAATTTGAAGGGGGAGGCGCTCGCGGAAATGGGCCAGCTCGCGGAGGCGGGCTGCGTCGCCTTCTCGCAGGCCAACGCACCGTTGCCCGACACGCAGGTGCTGTGGCGCGCGCTGCAATACGCGGCCACCTTCGGTTACCGCGTGTGGCTGCGCGCGGAAGACGCGTGGCTTGCGCGCGGCGGCGTGGCCCATGACGGCGAGGTCGCGACGCGCCTGGGCCTGCCGGGCATCCCGGACTTCGCCGAGACTATCGCCCTCGGCGGCCTGCTCGAGCTCGTGCGCGCCACCGGTGCCCGGCTGCACGTGTGCCGCCTGTCCACCGCGGGCGGCGTCGAGCTGGTGCGCCGCGCGAAAGCCGAAGGGCTCGGCGTGACCTGCGACGTCGCCGCGCACCATCTGCACTGCTCCGATATGGACCTCGGATATTTCGATGCGCATTGCCGCCTCGAGCCGCCGCTTCGCAGCCAGCGCGACCGCGACGCGCTCGCGCGCGGCCTCGCCGAGGGCGCCATCGACTGCCTTGTCTCGGACCACACGCCGGTGGACGAGGACCGCAAGCACCAGCCGTTCGCCGAGGCCGAGCCGGGCGCCACCGGCCTGGAGCTGCTCCTGCCGCTCGCGCTGATGTGGGGCGAGACGCGCGGGCTGGCGCTCGCGGAGACCCTCGCGCGCATCACCTGCGAGCCGGCGCGCATCCTCGGCGTGGCGGCTGGCCGGATCGCTGCGGGCGCGCCGGCCGACCTCGCGATCTTCGATCCGCGCGCGATGCGCCGCGTGAGCGCCGGCACCCTGCGCAGCCAGGGCAAGAACACGCCGTTTCTCGGGCACGAGCTCCCCGGCGTGGTCCGCTACACCGTGCTCGCCGGCCAGGTGGTCTACGAGGCATGAGCGTGCGCCTGCTTGCGGCCCTTGCGGTCGTGCTCGTCGCCGGCTGCGCCGCCACGCCGCCCGCCGAGCCGCCGCCGGCCCCGGCGCCTTCACGCGGCGCGTACTACAAGGACGACGGGCCCGGCGACAATCCGCCGCCGAACCTCGATCAGATCGCCGACGCCGAGCCGCGCGCCGAGGCGCTGCACCGCTGGGCGAACCGCCCCTACCGCGTGTTCGGCGTCGACTACGTGCCGATGACGGCACTACAGCCCTTTCGCCAGCGCGGCGTGGCGAGCTGGTACGGCCGGCGCTTTCATGGCCAGAAGACGGCGAGCGGCGAGGTCTACGACATGTACGGCATGACCGCCGCGCATCCCACGCTGCCGATCCCGAGCTACGTGCGCGTCACCCACCTCGCCAGCCAGCGCAGCGTGGTGGTTCGCGTGAATGACCGCGGCCCGTTCCACGCCGGGCGCATCATCGACCTTTCGTACGCCGCCGCCCATCGCCTCGGCTTCGTGGCGGCGGGAAGCGCGGAGGTGGAGATCGAGACCGTGCTGGCGCAGTCGCCCGCCGTGGCCGGGACGTACCTGCAGGTGGGCGCGTTCGGCTCGCGCGAGAACGCCGAGACGCTGCGCGAACGCCTGACGCGGGAGTTGCAGGAGCTGCGGGACGCCGCGCACGTTCTGCGGGTGGGCGAGCTCTGGCGGCTGCAGCTTGGCCCGTACCGCACCGCCGAGGAGGCGCGGCCGGTCGCCGAGCGCATCGAGGCTCAATTCGCCATCAGGCCGCTCGTCGTCTCGCGCTAACCGCGTCATGTCGGGCCCTTATAATCCGAGCCTTTTGCGGACCGCCATGCGACGTTATCTCTTCCTGCTGCTCCTCGTCTCCTCCGTCGCCTACGCCTCCGCGCCGCCGCCGCCGCCCATCGTGGGCCGTGCCTGGGTGGTGGCCGACCTCTCCAGCGGCCAGGCGCTCGCCGCGCACAACGTCGATGAGCGCGTGGAGCCCGCTTCGCTCACCAAGATCATGACCGCGTACGTGGTGTACGGGGCGCTGCGCGAGAAAAAGCTCACCCTCGACCAGCAGGTGACCGTGTCCACGCGCGCCTGGAAGGCGCCGGGCTCGCGCATGTTCATCGAGCCGCGCAAGCCGGTGACCGTGGATGAGCTCATCCACGGCATGGTGGTGCAGTCGGGCAACGACGCCTGCATCGCGCTCGCCGAGGCCATCGCCGGCAGCGAGGAGGTGTTCGTGCAGATGATGAACCGCGAGGCCGCGCGGCTGGGCATGAAGAATACGAATTTCACGAACGCCACCGGGCTGCCCCACCCGCAGCACTACACCACGGCGCAGGACCTCCTGCTCCTCGCCTCCGCGCTCATCCGGGATTTCCCCGCGGAATATGCGAAATACAACTCCCAGAAGGAGTACCGCTACAACAACATCAGCCAGCCCAACCGCAACCGGCTGCTGTGGCTCGACCCGACGATCGACGGCGTCAAGACCGGCCATACCGAATCCGCCGGCTACTGTCTCATCGCCTCGTCCAACCGCAGCGGGCGGCGCATGCTGTCGGTACTGCTCGGGTCCACCTCCGAGTCCATGCGGGCGCAGGAGTCGCAGAAGCTCCTCAACTGGGGCTTCCAGTTCTTCGACAGCGTGCGGTTGCACGCCGCCAACGAGGCGGTGCGCCCCCTGGAGGTTTGGAAGGGCGCCGGCAAGGACGTCAAGACAGGCTTTCGCAGCGACATCGTCGTCACCGTGCCCAAGGGCAACGCGGAGAAGCTCAAGGCCGAGCTCGTCACCGTGCAGCCGCTCGTGGCGCCGGTGGCCGCGGGCCAGCGCGTGGGCACGCTGCGCGTGAGCTACGACGGCAAGCCCGTCGGCGAGTATCCGCTGGTGGCGCTCGAGAGCGTGGCGGTCGCGGGCTTCTTCGGCCGCACGTGGGATACACTGCGGCTGTGGCTCAAATAGCGAGGCGCCCTTGGTCTTTCTGAACGGCCGGTTCCTGCCCATCGAGGAGGCGCGGGTTCCGGTGCTCGACCGCGGCTTCATCTTCGGCGACGGGGTCTACGAGCTGGTACCGGTGTACTCGCGCGTGCCTTTCCGGCTGGACGAGCATCTCGCGCGTCTCGAGCGCAGCCTCGGCGAAGTCAGGATCCAAAATCCGTATGGCCGCGGGCAGTGGCGCGAGCTCGTCTATCGCCTGGTGGATGCCCAGCCCTTCGAGGACCAGGGCGTGTACTTCCAGGTGACGCGCGGCGTCGCCAAGCGCGACCACGCGCTGCCCCAAGGGATCGAGCCGACGGTGTTCATGATGGCGAATCCGCTGGTGACGCCGCCTGCGGAGCTTGTGGCCCGCGGCGCCGCCGCGATCAGCGCGCAGGATTACCGCTGGCTGCGCTGCGACATCAAGTCCATCTCGCTGCTCGGCAACTGCCTGCTGCGCCAGGTTTCGGCCGAGGCGGGCGCCGTCGAGACGATTCTTTTTCGCGACGGAAAGCTCACCGAGGCCTCGGCGTCCAACGTGTTCATCGTCAAGGGCGGCGTGATCGCCTCGCCGCCCAAGAGCCACCTCATCCTGCCGGGGATCACCTACGACGTCGTGTGCGAGCTCGCCGCGGCCAATGCCCTGCCGCTCGAGTTGCGCGAGGTCACCGAGGCCGAAGTGCGTGCCGCCGACGAGGTGTGGGTCACGTCCTCCTCCAAGGAGGTGCTTGCGGTGGTCACGCTCGACGGCGCGCCCGTCGGCAGCGGCCGGCCGGGGCCGGTCTTCGGGCGCATGCACCGGCTCTATCAGGACTTCAAGGAAAAGGTGATGCGCGCCGGCAAGCGGGAGGCGGTCTCCGCCTAGGAAGGCATTCTCCTGGCCGCATCTGCGCTCGCATTTCCCTGCGACTTTCCGATCAAGGTCATGGGCAGGAAGGAGCGAGGCTTCGCCCAGACGGTGAGCGACATCGTGCGCAAGCACGCGCCCGATTTTGATCCCGCCACGGTGCAGATGCGCCCGAGCCGGCAGGGCACTTACCTCAGCGTCACGTGCGTGGTGCGCGCGGCCTCGCGCGAGCAGCTCGATGCGCTTTACCGGGAGCTTTGCGACCATCCCGGCGTAGTGATGGTGCTATGACGCTGCTCGACGAGCTCGTCGTGAAGCGCCTGGGCTGCGTGGAGTACGCGCCGACGCTCCAGGCCATGCGGGACTTCACCGCCCGGCGCGGCGAGGATACGCCCGACGAGTTCTGGCTGCTCGAGCATTTCCCGGTCTACACCCTCGGCCAGGCGCTGAGCCATCAGCGGCGCCCCGCGCCGGCCAACGGCATCCCGCTCGTTCAGAGCGACCGCGGCGGCGACATCACCTACCATGGGCCCGGCCAAGTGGTGCTCTATGCCCTCGTCGATCTTGCGCGGCGCGGCCTCCAGGTCGGCGCCTTCGTGCGCCTGCTCGAGCAGGCGGTGATCGATCTGCTGGGCGAACGCGCGGGGCGCCGTCCCGGGGCGCCGGGCGTCTACGTCGCCGGCGCCAAGGTCGCCGCGCTCGGCCTTCGCGTACGGCGCGGGCGCGCCTATCACGGGATTGCCCTCAACGTGGCCATGGACCTCGCGCCGTTCGACGCCATCGATCCGTGCGGCATGCCGGGGCTCGCGGTGACGCAGCTCTGCGAGCAGGGAATCGACGACCCTCCGGCGGTGGCGGGCGAGCGCCTCGCCGCGCGCCTCGCCGAAAGGATCCGCGATGCGTGAGCCGGGCACCAAGGAAAAGGGCGCGCGCAAGACCATCCGCATCGTGCCGCAGGCGCCGCTGCCCAAGCCGCCCTGGATCCGGGTGCGCGCGGCGAGCCCCGGTTCACGCTTCGGCGAGATCAAAGCGATCCTGCGCGCGCAGAATCTGCATACGGTGTGCGAGGAGGCCTCGTGCCCCAACATCGCCGAGTGCTTCGGCAAGGGCACGGCCACCTTCATGATCCTCGGCGACATCTGCACGCGCCGCTGCCCGTTCTGCGATGTCGCCCACGGCCGCCCGCTCGCGCCCGACGCCCGGGAGCCCGAGCACCTCGCCGACACCATCGCCGCGCTTGCCCTGAAGTACGTGGTCATCACGAGCGTCGACCGCGACGACCTGAAGGACGGGGGCGCGCAGCACTTCGCCGAGTGCATCCTCGCGGTGCGCCGCCGCTCGCCGCAGACCACCATCGAGACGCTGATCCCCGATTTCCGCGGCCGTCTCGACCGGGCGCTTGCGATCCTCTCCGCCGCGCCGCCCGACGTGCTCAACCACAACCTGGAAACGGTGCCGCGCCTGTACCGGCAGGCGCGCCCGGGCGGCAACTACGAGCACTCGCTGCGTCTGCTGCAGGCGTTCAAGTCGCTCCACCCGAAGGTGCCCACCAAGTCGGGCCTCATGGTCGGCCTGGGCGAGCGCGACGAGGAAATCCTGCAGGTCATGCGCGAGCTGCGCGCGCACGACGTGGACATGCTGACCATCGGCCAGTACCTGCAGCCCTCGCCGCATCACCTGCCGGTGCTGCGCTACGTGGAGCCCGCGACGTTCGCCCGCTTCGAGGAAGCCGCCCGGGCGCTCGGCTTTCGCCATGCCGCCATCGGCCCGCTGGTGCGCTCCTCCTATCACGCCGACCAGCAGGCTCATCGGGCCGGAATCGATCCCGCCGAGCAGTAGTTAACAGTCGCCCCGGACCCCTTGTGCATACGCTGGGGCGCATGAACACTACCCTCGTGATCAATTCGAAAGGCGGGGCCGGCAAGACCACCCTCGCGACGAATCTCGCGAGCGCGTTAGCGGTGCACGGCATCCATCCGGCGATCCTCGACTATGACCCGCAGGGCTCCTCGCTCAACTGGCTACGCCAGCGCGCGCCTGCGGCTCCGCGCATCCACGGCGCGAACGGCGCGCCGCCCAGGACGGGGCTGCGCAGCTTCGCGCTGCATGTGCCGGCCACCGTGAGCCACCTCATCATCGACGCGCCGGCGGGCGCGAGCGGGGTGTTCCTGCAGGGCCTGCTGCGCCGCGCGAGTGCGGTGCTGGTGCCGGTCCAGCCCTCGGCGATCGACGTCCACGCCACCGCCAACTTCCTGCGTGACCTCCTGCTCGCCGGCCCGCTGCGCTCCCGCGAGGTGCGGCTTGCGGTGGTCGCAAACCGGGTGCGCCGCTCCAGCGCGGTGTACCAGCCCCTCGAGCGCTTTCTCGCCTCGCTCGGCGTGCCGCTGCTTGCCCGCCTGTCCGACTCCGACGCCTACCTGGAGGCCGCCGAGCGCGGGCTGGGGATCTTCGAGCTGGACCCGAGCGAGCGCGCGGCCGAGCGCGCGCAGTTCCTGCCGATCGTGCGCTGGGCCGAACCGCAGTTGGCGCCAGCCAGCGTGCCGAACGTGCTCGAGTTCTCCCGGTCCGGCTCGGTCAGGGCCCTTTCGCCTTCGCCATGAGCGCCGCAGCGCTCGCCATTGCGGCGCTGCTGCTCTGGGCCGCGCCGGCGGCGGCGCAGCTCGAGCGCTTCACGAGCGTCGAGGCCGCGAGCGCGCTCCGGGCGGCGCTCGAGCGTGGCACCCAGGCGGCGGTGGCGACCCTTGGCCGTCCGGACGGTTTCCTCGGCGACCCGCGCGTGCGCATCCCATTGCCCCCGGCGCTCGAGCGTGCCGAACGCACGCTGCGTCGCCTCGGCCTCGGCCCGCAAGCGGACGAGCTGGTGCTCGCCATGAATCGCGCCGCCGAAGCTGCCGTGCCGCATGCCCGTCAGCTTTTCGTCGACGCGGTGCGCAGGATGTCGGTGCAGGACGCCCGCGACCTGTTGCGCGGCGGCGCGACGGCGGCTACCGCCTATTTCCGGCGCACGACCGAAGAGGAACTGCGCCGGCGGTTCCTGCCGGTGGTGCAGCAGGCCACCGCCCACCTCGGCGTCGCGCAGCGCTACAACCGCTATGCAGGCACCGCCGCCGCGTTCGGGCTCCTCGACGAAGAGCAGGCCAGCATCGACGACTATGTCACCGCGCGGGCGCTCGAGGGCCTGTTCTTCATGGTGGCCGAGGAGGAGAAGAACATCCGCAAAGATCCGGCCGGCACCGGCGTCGCGATCATCCGCCGGGTGTTCGGGTCGCTATAGCGCGGTGCCGGCTAGTGCGCCTCGTCCCAGTTCGCGCCGACGCCGACGTCGACGACGAGCGGGACATCGAGGGTAGCGACCGACTGCATCAGCTCCTTCACCTTCGCCGCAACGAGCTCCAGCTCACGCTCGGGCGCTTCGAGCACGAGCTCGTCGTGGACCTGCATGATGAGCTTGGTGGCGAGGCGCGCCTCGTCCAGGTACTTTTGCACCGCCACCATGGCGAGCTTGATCAGGTCGGCGGCCGTGCCCTGCATGGGCGCATTGATCGCGGCGCGCTCGGCCGCCTGGCGGCGAACCGGGGCGCCGCTCGCGAGTTCCGGCAACCACAGGCGGCGGCCGAACACCGTCTCGACGTAGCCGAGCGCGCGCGCCTTCTCGCGCGTGCTGTCCATGTAGCGCTTCACGCCGGGATAGCGCGCGAAATAGGAGTCGACGTATGTTTGGGCGGTGGCACGCTCGATGCCGAGGTTCTGCGCCACGCCAAAGGCCGACATGCCGTAGATGAGGCCGAAGTTGATCACCTTGGCGATGCGCCGCTCATCGGGCCCGACCTGCGCGAGGGGCAGGCCGAAGACCTCGGCGGCGGTGGCGCGATGCACGTCCTCGCCGTCGCGGAAGGCGCGCCGCAGGCTGTGGTCGCCCGACAGGTGCGCCATGATGCGCAGCTCGATTTGCGAGTAGTCGGCCGAGACGATTTTCGCCCCGGGCGGCGCGACGAAGCATTCGCGGATGCGCCGACCGGCCGAGGTGCGGATCGGGATGTTCTGCAGGTTGGGATCGTTCGACGACAGGCGTCCGGTGACTGCGGTGGTCTGCGAGTAGGTCGTGTGCACGCGCCCGTCGCCCGGATGCACGCTCCTGGGCAGCTTGTCGGTATAAGTGGACTTGAGCTTGGAGAGCGCCCGGTGCTCGAGGATCAGCTTGGGCAGCGGATGGTCGAGCGCGAGCTCAGCGAGCACGTCCTCGTCGGTGGAGGGCTGCCCCGAGGGCGTCTTCTTGCGCACCGGCAGGCGCTGGCGCTCGAACAGGATCTCCTGAATCTGCTTGGGCGAGCCGAGGTTGAACGGCTGCCCTGCGGCTTCGTACGCCCTCTGCTCGAGGGCGAGCATTTCCTTGCCCAGCTCGTGGCTTTGCGCCTCCAGCTTCCCCGAGTCGAGGAGCACGCCGTTCCGCTCCATGCGGAACAGCACTGGCTGCACCGGCATCTCGATCCTGGCGTAGACGAAGCCGAGCTTCGCGTCGGCCTCGATGCGCGGGTGCA
This sequence comes from Burkholderiales bacterium, assembly GCA_035540415.1. Taxonomy (GTDB): domain Bacteria; phylum Pseudomonadota; class Gammaproteobacteria; order Burkholderiales; family SG8-39; genus SCGC-AG-212-J23. Next base: position 8,272 of record DATLGR010000251.1, read on the forward strand.
ATACATCGTGCAACGCCAAGGCGCAGTCGGCGTTGGCCGCCGCGTATTCCGTGGCGCGCTCGACCGGCACCGCGGAGAAGGCAATGCGTCCGGCTCCCTTGCCGGTGACCTCGTCCAGGCCGAGCACGGTCCAGCCGCAATGGCGGGCGGCCAGCGATCCCAGCTCGTGGCGCTCATGCACTTCCAGCACGTAGGACTCGAGCAGCGTGTCGTGCACGCAGCCGGCGAGGCGCACGCCGACATTGGCGAGCACGTGCATGTCCAGCTTCGCGTTCTGGCCGACCTTGCGGCAATCGTCGCGCTCGAGCCAGGGCTTGAGCAGGCGCAGCGCGGCGTCGAGGGCCACCTGCGCCGGCGCGCCGGGATAGGCGTGCGCGAGCGGCAGGTAGACGGACTCGTCGGCGAAGGCGAACGCAAGACCCACCAGCCGCGCGCTCATCGGCTCGAACCCGTCGGCCACCGTGCCGAAGCCCACCAGATCGACCGCCTCGATCTTGAGCACGAGCTCGCGCAGCTCGTCCTCGGAAGCGATTGAGCGCATCCGGCGCCTGCGCGGGCCGGAAGGAGGCTCGTTCGATGCGGGCACCGGTCGAGCCTCTCCCTGCAGCTCCTTCAGCCAGGTCTTGAAGCCGAAGCGCTCGTAGAGCTGGCGCTGGCGCCCCGCGTCCGGGCGCGCGGTGAGCTCCTCGAGGCGCACCGGCAGCGGCACGTCGCGTCGGATGGTGAGGAGCGCGCGCGCCTTGGGCAGCCATTCGGCGACCTTGCGCAGATTTTCGCCGGCGAGCCCCGGTACCTCCGCGGCATGCGCCAGCACGCCTTCCAGTGAGCCGTACTTCTCGATCCACCGGCATGCGGTCTTGGGGCCGACCTTGTCGACGCCGGGGATGTTGTCGATCGCATCGCCAATGAGGGTGAGGTAGTCGAGAAACTTTTCCGGCGGCACGCCGAACTTGCGCTTCACGCCCTCCACATCGAGCCTCTCGTTCGACATCGTGTTCACGAGGCTGATGTCCCGGTCGACCAGCTGGGCGAAGTCCTTGTCGCCGGTGGAGATGACCACCCGCCAGCCCGCGCGCCGCGCCTGCTCGGCGAGCGTGGCGATGACGTCGTCCGCCTCGACGCCGTCGATGGCCAGCACCGGCCAGCCCAGCGCGTCGATGGCTTCGCGCAGCGGCTCCACCTGCACCGCGAGGTCGTCGGGCATCGGCGCCCGGTTGGCCTTGTAATCGGGGTATTCGGCATCGCGGAAGGTCTTGCCCCTGGCGTCGAAGACGCAGGCCCGCAGGCCCGCCTTATAATCGGCCGCGAGCTTGCGCAGCATGTTGAGCACGCCGTAGATTGCGCCGGTAGGCTCGCCTTTCGCGTTGCGCAGCCCCGGCAGCGCGTGGAACGCGCGATACAGATAAGACGAGCCGTCTACGAGCAGCAGCGTCTTTTCAGGATCCATTCCCGACCCGATGAGAGACAACAAGCAACCGAAGCTGGCCGAAATGGCCCAGGAGGTCCCCGCGCCCGAGGCCTGGCGAGTGTTCGGGATTATGGCAGAGTTCGTCGAGGCGACCGAGCGCCTGGTGGGCATTCATCCGGCGGTTTCGGTGTTCGGCAGCGCGCGCGTCAAGCCGGGCACGCCGTACTGGAACCTCGCCGAGAAAACCGCGCGCCTGCTCTCCGACGCGGGCTTCGCCGTGGTGAGCGGTGGAGGCCCCGGCCTGATGGAGGCCACCAACAAGGGTGCCTTCGAGGGCCTCGGCCTCGCCGTCGGGCTCAATATCGAGCTGCCGCGCGAGCAGTTCGGCAACCGCTACCAGGACATCAGCCTGCGCTTCAAGCACTTCTTCACCCGCAAGGTGATGTTCGCCAAGGTGGCCACCGCGTTCATCGTTCTGCCCGGCGGCTACGGCACGCTCGACGAGCTCTTCGAGGCGCTCACGCTCGTGCAGACCGGCAAGGGGCGCCAGATGCCAATCATCCTGGTGCACGAGCCGTTCTGGCGGGGGCTGCTCGGCTGGATGCGCGAGCGGCTCGCCGGCGAGGGCATGATCGACGAGGCCGAGCTCGAGCTCCTGCAGGTGTGCGACAAGCCCGAGCAGGTGGTCGACGCGATCTTCGCCTTCTACGAGAAGCGCGGCTTCGAGCCGTCGCCGGCCGAGCGCGAGGTGCTGCTCAACCTCTAGAGCTCGACGCGCTTGTCGGTCTATACGCCTGTATCGCAGTCCGAGCTGACCGCTTGGCTCGGCCACTATTCGGTGGGCAGCCTCCTCACGTTCGAGCCCATCCAGGCGGGCATCGAGAATACCAACTATTTCGTCACGACCAGCCAGGGGCGCTACGTGCTCACGCTGTTCGAGCGCCTGCCCGCGGAGGAGCTGCCGTTCTACCTCGGCCTGATGGCGCACCTTGCGCGCCATGGCATTCCGTGCCCGGCTCCGATCGCGGACCTTTCCGATCGCCTTCTGCAGCGGCTGAACGGCAAGCCCGCGGCCCTGGTCACGCGGCTGCCGGGCCGCTCGATCGAGCGCCCCGGCCCGCCGGAGTGCGCCGCGCTCGGGGCGCTGCTCGCCCGCATGCATCTGGCCGCGCGCAGCTACTCGGGCTACCTGGAAAATCCGCGCGGACCGAAGTGGTGGCGCTTCGCCGCGCGGGAGGTGCGCCCGTTCCTCGACCAGGCGCGGCGACGGCTGCTGGAGGGGGAGCTCGACTTCCAGGCCCAGCACCGCTTCGCGGACCTGCCGCACGGCCCGGTGCACGCGGACCTGTTCCGCGACAACGCGCTGTTCGACGAGGGCCGGCTCTCGGGCGTGATCGACTTCTATTTCGCCGGCGTCGATACCCTGCTCTACGACGTGGCCGTGTGCGTGAACGACTGGTGCCTGGTCGACCCGCACGCGGACCGGCGCCTGGACCCGGCGCGCACCGGCGCGCTCCTCGAAGCCTGCCACGAAGTGCGCGCGTTCACCGCCGCCGAGCGCGCCGCCTGGCCGGTCCTGCTGCGCGCGGCGGCCCTGCGCTTCTGGCTGTCGCGACTGTACGACTTTCACCTGCCGCGTCCCGGGATGCTGGTGCACGCGCACGATCCGGAGCATTTCCGCGACATCCTCGAGTTGCGGATGCGCGCCGACCCCGTGTGGATTGACTGATGCGCGCGCGCATCGCCGGCGCCGGGCGCGGCGCACGCTGGCTCGCCGACGGCTGGCGCCTGTTCCGCGCCGCGCCGCTCGGCTGGCTTGCGCTCATCTTCGTGTACTGGCTGTTGATGAGTCTGCTGTCGGCGGTGCCGCTGCTCGGCGTGGTCGCGGCCGCGATGCTCGTGCCGGGGCTGTCGGTGGGCTTCATGGCAGCGGCCCGCTGCGTGGAGCGCGGCGGGAAGCTCGAGGTCGGGCTGCTCTTCGACGGCTTCCGCAACTCGCCCCGGGAGCAGATCGTCCTTGGCCTCGCCTACTGCGCGAGCCTCGCCGCCGTCATGGCCGCCACGATGCTCGTCGACGGCGGCGCGCTTGCCGAATGGCTGGTGACGGGCCGGCGGCCTGCCGACGACGTGCTCTATTCGGATGCGTTCTCCCGCGCCATGCTCGCGGCCGCCCTGCTCTACCTGCCGGTCATGATGATGTTCTGGTTTGCGCCGCCGCTCGCCGCCTGGCATTCCACCGGACCGGTCAAGGCCCTGTTCTTCAGCCTGGTGGCGTTCGTGATGAACTGGCGGGGATTCCTTGCCTACGGCGCGGTCACCGCGCTGGTGCTCATGGTGGTGCCGTTCGTCGCGCTCACCCTGCTCACCCTCGCCGGCGGCGGCGCAGCGCGTCCCGCCGCCGTGGCGTTCGCCTTTCCGCTGGTGGTCCTGTTGATGCCGACGCTCTTCGCGAGCTTCTATGCGAGCTATCGCGATGTCTTCGGCGCCGAGCGCCCCGGCCCGGAAGAGCCCGCGGCGCCGGCGTAGCGGCTAGGCGGCCTGCTTGCGCTCGCCGGGGGGCAGCAGGCGCGCCGGCGGGAACACGGCACTGAACGTGGAGCCTTGCCCCGGCTCGCTCGATACGTCGAGCACGGCCTGATGCCGCGACAGGGCGTGCTTGACGATGGCGAGGCCCAGGCCCGTGCCTCCGGTCTCGCGCGAGCGCCCGCTGTCGACACGGTAGAACCGCTCGGTGAGGCGCGGGATATGGCGCGCCTCGATACCGATGCCCGAATCGCTCACCGAGAATACGCCGCGCCCTTCGACCACGCGCCAGCGCAGCCGCACCTGCCCTCCCGCGGGGGTGTAGCGCACCGCATTGGACACGAGATTGGAGAACGCGCTGTGCAGCTCCGCGGCGCTGCCCAGCAGCTGCGCCTCCGACTCGACCGCCGCCTCGATGCGATGGCGGCCGGCCGAAAGCGCGCGCGCCTCCTCCGCCAGGCGCTCGAGCATGGGCGCCACGGCGATCGGCTGCTCGCCGGCCGGCGCGCTTCCCGACTCGAGCGTCGACAGGGTAAGCAGGTCCTCCACCAGCCGCTGCATGCGTGCCGCCTGCTCCGCCATCATCTGCAGGTAGCGGCGCCGCTGCGCCGGGCTGAAGTCGAAGGACTCGTCGGCGAGGGTCTCGAGGAATCCCGACAGGACGGTCACCGGCGTCTTGAGCTCGTGCGATACGTTGGCGACGAAATCGCGCTGCAGGCTGTGCATGCGCTCATCGGCGGTGACGTCGCGCGAGTTGAGCAGCTTCTGCTCCTCGCCGAAGGTGATGATCTGCAGCGCGAGCATGGTGTCGCGCTGCCCGCTGCCGGCGCGCAGCAGCAGCGGCCGGCTGAAGTCCCCCGCGGCGAGGTAGGCGACGAAGTCCGGTCGCCGGATGAGGTTCACCACCGGCTGGCCGAAATCGCGCCGCGCCTCGACGCCGAAATGCAAGGTGGCGGTGGGATTGGCCCACTCGATGCGGTTCTCCCGGTCGAGGATGACCACGCCGTCGGGCAGCGCGCGAACCGCGGCGCGAAACCGCGCGAGCGACTGATCGAGGGCCTCCTGCTCGGCATCGCGGCGCTTCAGGAAGCG
>DATLGR010000252.1:0-8166 GCA_035540415.1 Burkholderiales bacterium
ACGGATCGGACACGCAGCCGTTCCTCAAGCCGTTCTTCGTTCGCAGCGCGCAACAAGTTGTCGCCGATCGGCGGCACGGCGGTCCGCAGGAGAAAAGGGTTCAGCACGCGGATGCGCAGCAGCCGGCGGTTCGCAACCCGCGCCGCCAGACTTTCCTGGTACACAGTAAGATCGGGCAGTTCCGGCACGGTGCCGAATATTAGTCCGAGCCCACCTCGTCAGTTCACTTCTTCCCGCCCTCTCGATGCCCAGCAACCTCCAGGCGCGCCTTGCGAGCGGCGACTTCGTCGTCACCGCGGAGATCACGCCGCCGGTGTCCACCGACCCGGGCGAGTTCCTCAGCCGCGCGCTGCCCCTGAAGGGCCTCGCCACCGCGGTCAACGTGACCGACGGCGCGGGCGCCAAGGTGCACCTGTCCAGCCTCGCGGCGGCGCATTTCCTGGTGCAGGCGGGGATCGAGCCGATCGTCCAGATGACCTGCCGCGACCGCAACCGCCTTGCGCTCCAGGGCGACATCCTCGGCGCCGTCTCGCTCGGCATCCGCAACATGCTGATGCTCGCCGGCGACGACCCGAAGGCCGGCGACCAGCCGGAGGCGAAGGCGGTGTTCGACCTCGACAGCCGCGGCCTGCTCGCCCTGGCGAGCCGCATGCGCGCCGAGCAGAAGCTGCCGTCGGGCACGCCGGTGCAAGGCGGCGTCAACCTCGTGCTGGGCGCGGCCGACGTGCCGATCGACCCGCCGCCGGACTGGGAGCCCAAGGGCCTGCGCGCGAAGGTTGCCGCCGGCGCCGACTTCGTGCAGACGCAGTTCTGCATGGACGCCGGGGTGGTGCGCCGCTACGCCGCGCGCCTGCGCGAGCACGGCCTTCAGGTGCCGATGCTCGTGGGCGTGGCGCCGATTCCTTCGGCGCGCTCGGCGCGCTGGATGCGCGAGAAGCTGTTCGGCACGCTGATCCCGGACAGCATCGTCGAGCGTCTCGAGAAGGCGGCCGACCCCAGGCGCGAGGGCCGGCGCATCTGCGTCGAGCTTCTGCAGGCGCTCGCCGAGACGCCCGGCGTGGCCGGGGCGCACGTGATGGCGCCGATGAACTTCGCCGAGATCCCGGCGGTGATCGAGGAGTCGGGCGTGACCCGCAGAAAGAGAGTGCCATGACCTTCCGCAGCAGCTTCATCGAGATCCGGGGCGCCCGCGTGCACCTGCGCCGCGGCGGCTCGGGCGCGCCGCTAGTGTTCCTGCACGGCGCGAGCGGTGCGCCGGTGATCCTGCCGTTCCTCGAGAAGCTCGCGCAGCGCTTCGAGGTGCTGGTGCCCGAGCACCCGGGCTATGGCGCCTCCGAGGAGCCGGCGTGGCTCGATACGATCCACGACGCGGCCTACGCCTACCTCGACTTCCTCGAGGCGCTCCAGCTTCGCGAGGTGGTGCTGGTGGGCAACTCGCTCGGCGGCTGGATCGCGATGGAGATCGCGGTGCGCGACTGCTCGCGCCTGAAGTCGGTGGTGCTGGTGAGCCCGGCTGGCATCGCCGCCCCCGGCGTGCAGCCCGCCGACATCTTCCTCCTGTCGCCCGAGGAGACCGTGCGGCGCCTGTTCCACGACCAGAAGCTCGCCGAGGCGCGCCTCGCGGAGCCGCTGAGCGCGGAGGCGATCGACGTCGCGCTCAAGAACCGGCACACCACCGCGCGCCTCGCCTGGGAGCCGCGGCTGCATGACCCGCACCTTCCCAAGTGGCTGCACCGCATCCGCGTGCCGGTGAAGATCATCTGGGGCCGCGAGGACCGCATCCTGCCGGTCCAGTACGTGGAGGAGTACCGCCGTCTTCTGCCGGGCGCCGCGATCCACGTGATGGACGGCGTGGGCCACCTGCCGCACGCCGAGCGGCCCGACGACTTCGTGGACCTCGTATGCAGATAGTCCTGTTCCACCTCATGCCTTATGCCGAGCTCGACCTGGAGGCCGGGCGCGCGAACGGCACCGTGTGGGTGCACCTGCCGAACCGGCATTTCGACCCGGAGATCGGCCACCGCCTCTACAACCGCTACCTCGACGAGCTGGAGTACGGCGAGGCGCTCGGCTTCGACGCCGTGTCGGTGAACGAGCACCACCAGACGGCCTACGGCCTGATGCCCTCGCCGATCGTCACCGCCTCGATGCTCGCGCGGCGCACCCGGCGCGTGAAGATCTGCATCCTCGGCAGCGCGCTGCCGCTGCGCAGCCACCCGCTCACCGTCGCCGAGGAGCACGCGATGATCGACGTCATCAGCGGCGGGCGCCTGGTGAGCGGCTTCGTGCGCGGCATCGGCGCCGAGTACCACACCTTCGGCGTCAACCCGACGCTCTCGCACGAGCGCTTCCATGAGGCGCACGACCTCATCGTGCACGCCTGGACCCGGCCCGGCCCGTTCGCCTTCCAGGGCAAGCACTACAACGTGCAGTACGTGAACCTGTGGCCGCGGCCCTACCAGAAGCCGCATCCGCCGATCTGGATCCCCTCGCAGGGCAGCAAGGAGACCATCGACTGGGCCTCCCACCCCGAGCGGCGCTACACCTACCTGCAGACCTTCAGCCCGGCCAAGGTGGTCGAGCGCTACCTCAAGCTCTACCGCGACACCTGCGCGGGCTACGGCTACGCCGCCGAGGACCGGCAGCTCGGCTGGGCGGTGCCGGTCTACGTGGCGGCGAGCGACGAGCAGGCGCGCGCCGAGGCGAAGCCGCACTTCGAGGCCTTCCGCAACGTGTTCGTGAAGATGCCCCTCGAGATGCTGCTGCCGCCGGGCTACACCTCGCGCGAGTCGCTGAAGAACGTGATGAAGGCGAAGGCGCAGATGTTCGGCGACGTCACCATCGACCAGGCGATCGAGCTTGGTCTCTTCGTCTGCGGCAGCGGCGAGACCGTGCGCCGCGCCTTCGAGCGCTACTGGCAGGACATGCGCTTCGGCAACCTGCTGGTGATGTGCCAGTTCGGCACCCTGCCGGCCGACCTCACCCGCCGCAACATGGAGCACTTCGCCCGCGAGGTCATGCCCCACCTCAAGAAGCTGGGGGCGCGCTAGACGCGTCGCCCGGAACGGGTCACGATGGGATTACATGTGGGAAGAACCGGACGCGCTGCCGCGGCCTGAGCTCGACCGGCGGGATTTCCGCAGCGCGCTCGGCTGCTTTCCCACCGGCGTGTGCCTGGTGACCACCCTCGGCCCGGGCGGCCGGCGCGAGGGCATGACCATCAACTCGTTCACCTCCGTGTCGCTCGATCCGCCGATGGTGCTGTGGAGCCTGTCGCGCGAGGCCTCGAGCGCGCCCGTGTTCCGCGATGCCGAGTACTTCGCGGTGAACGTGCTGGCCGCCGACGACCAGGAGATCTCGTCGCACTTCGCGCGTCAGGCTCCCGACAAGTTCGCCGCCTTCGCGGCGCGCTTCGCGCCGGGCCTGGGCGGCGCACCCGTGCTGCAGGGCGCGGCGGCCGTGTTCGAGTGCCAGACCCGCCACCGCAACTACGGCGGCGACCACATCATCCTGGTGGGCGCCGTCGAGCGCTACAGCCACACCGACCGCGCGCCGCTCGTGTTCCACCGCGGCAAATACAACACCGTCCAGTCGGGTCTTCATTCGGGGTCAGGGTCGTAATTCGACATTGCGATCCCGACCGCGCCTGAATTACGACCCTGACCCCGATTTCAGGCGTTGCTGCTTGTCGTAGGCGGTCTCGACCCGGTCGACCGCAATGGGGTCGCTCGCGGGGAAGGTTTCCTTGACGCCGGCGTCGATGATGTCGTCGTCGCTGGGGTTGGCGCCGAGCACCACGTCGTCCACGGCGTCGCTCGCGTTGGTGGGCGAGCCGGCGCCGCGCGCCTGGCGCGACTGGTTGTAGAGGTAGTAGCCGACGGCGGCGGCGAGGCCAAGCTTCAGGAATGGGATGGGCACGTGACGCTCCTTTCGGGCGGACGGATGCAAAACGCGTGCCGCGCTAAGGGGCGAGCTCGGCGGCGATGCGCGCGTTGTTGGCCGCGACGGCGCAGGTGATGCCGTTCGCCGCGACGAGCAGGTTGCGTGGCAGCTCGGCGTGGTGGTGCAGCACGAGGAGCGTGACGCCGGCCTTGGCGGCGATGAGCGCCATCGGCCCGAAGCCCAGCAGCCAGCCGACGAAAGGGTTCAGCTCCTCGGCGCCGAGCGACGTGGCGTGCAGCGTGGTGGCGGCGTCCGCCGCCTGGCAGCCGATCACCGCTTCCTTGCTCGCGATCGCGGCGCAGCCCGAAAGGACCACCAGCACGGCGAGAATCCCGGCGCGGCTCACGCCGCGCGCGCGTGCTGCTGCTCCTCCCGGATCAGGCGCTCGACGATCTGGTGCATGGCCACCCAGGCCTTGTCCTGCCCGAGCGTCACCGCCGGGCCCGGGCCGAGGTCCATGTTTTCCTGCTGCGCCTTGATCATCGCCATGTCCTCGAGGAAGGCCCGGGTGACCTGGCTGCGCACGAGGTCGCTGATCCAGCGCTCCTCGAGCTTGAAGTTATAGGCCTGGGCGTAGAAGTAGTGCGCGGTCTTCTCCGTCTCGGGCGTGATGGCGTTCAGGTTCCACATGTTCATGCCGCGGCTGCGGTCGCCCTGGCGCGCCCCGGCGCCCGCGGGCGCCGAGCCCACGTCGAGCTTCACGAACGACGGCGGCCCGTAGTGCGTGATCTGCCAGCGGTCGACGTTCATCCCGTCGGGGAAGCCGCCCATCTGCTGGTGGAACGGCGCCGGCGGCTTGTCCATCAGCCAGCGCGCCACCTGGATGCGGTCGCCCTCGCGCGTGACCTCGAACTCCGAGCGCGCGAAAGCGTCGGTGCCGAGGGTGGTCGGGTGCAGGAAGGGCAGGTGGGTGGTATCGAGCAGGTTCTCCACCAGGAGCAGGTAGTTCGCCTCCACCTTGAGGTAGCTGCCGCCGAAGCGCCATGCCGGATCGTCGAGCCAGTGGAAGTCCTCGATCAGCGCCGGGTCGGCCTTGGCCGGGTCGCCCATCCAGATCCAGATCCAGCGGTTCTTCTCGACCACCGGATAGGACTTCACCCGCGCCGCCGGCGGAATGCGATCCTGGCTCGGCACGCGCACGCAGCGCCCGGAAGGATCGAACTGCAGGCCGTGGTAGGGACACTGCACGATGTCGCCGGCGAGCTTGCCCATCGACAGCGGCGCCTGCCGATGGCAGCAGCGGTCCTCCAGCGCCACCGGCCGGCCCTCGACGGTGCGATAGAGCAGCACCGGCTCGCCGAGCAGGAGCCGGCGCTTGAGGTCGCGGCCGATCTCGTGGTCCCACGCGGCGACGTACCAGGCATTACGCACGTACATGCAGCACCTCCTTGGCGCGCAGCTCATAGGTTACCAAAGCGGCGCCGAGCGCAACGCCCAGGGCGTTGATGGCGAGCATCAGGCCGGACGCCTGGTGCGGCAGCATCATCATGATCCCCGCGCCGGCGAAGGCGAGGCGCATCGGCGCCGCCAGCACGCGCGTGAAATAGCCGGTCATCGCGGCGCAGATGAGCCAGATGCCGAAGAGCGACGTGAGCAGCACCCCGGCGATGTCGAGCGCGCTTCCCTTCATGAGGATTGCCGGGGAGTAGACGAAGAGGAACGGCACGATGTAGGCGGCCCAGCCGAAGCGCATGGCGGTGAAGCCGGTGGCCATCGAGGGCGCCTGAGCGATCGCGGCGGCGACGAATGCGGCCGGGGCCACCGGCGGCGTAATGAGCGACATCATGCCGAAGTAGAGGATGAACATGTGCGCCGCGAGCGGCTCGACGCCTACGCGCACCAGCGCCGGCGCCACCAGGATCGCCAGCATGACGTAGACGCCGATGGTCGGCAGGCCCATGCCGAGGATGATGCTCACCACGGCGGCGAGCGCGAGCAGCAGGACGAGGCTCGTGCCGCCGAGCTCCACCAGGTAGGCGGCGAAGGCGAACGCGAGCCCGCTCACCTGGAAGAGCCCCATGATGTAGCCCGCCGCCGCCGAGATGACGAGGATCTCGCACAGCCCGCCGCTCGTCTCCACCACGGCGGTCCACACGTCGCGCGGCCGCATGCGGCGGCCGGCGTAGCCGGCGAGGAAGCCGAGCGCGAGGATCACCACCGCCGCCGCCATGGCGGCGAACTCGGGCTCCCAGTTCAGGAAGAAGAGCGTGTAGACGATGACCACGAACGGGGCGACGAACATCCAGCCGCTCGCGAGCACGCTGAGGGCGCGCGGCAGCTTCGCATCGTCGACCTTGCCGAAGCCGTGGCGCGCCGCTTCCAGGTCGGCCTGGATGAAGAGCGCCGCGTAATAAAGGAACGAGGGCAGGATCGCCGAGATGGCCACCGCCTGGTAGGACATCTGCAGGAAGTCGGCCATGACGAAGGCCACCGCGCCCATGACGGGCGGCATGAGCTGGCCGCCGTTGGAGGCGCAGGCCTCGACCGCGCCGGCGAGGCGCGGGGGCATGCCCGAGCGCTTCATGAGGGGAATGGTGACCACGCCGATCACCACGGTGTTCGCCGCGGCGATGCCGGAGATCATGCCGAACAGGCTCGAGCCGGTGACCGCCATCTTGGCCGCGCCGCCGCGATAGCGGCCCATGAGCGCGATGGCGAAGTCGTTGAAGAAGCCCGAGCCGCCCGAGCGCATGAGGAGCTGGCCCATGAAGACGAACGGGATGATCACGATCACGGTGATCTGCAGGATGAGCCCGAGCAGCCCGTTGTTGTCGAGGTTGAGGTAGATGAGCATCTCGCCCACCTCCACCTTGCGCGTCTGCAGCTGGCCCGCGACCAGGTGTCCGAGCAGGCCATAGCCCGCCAGCAGCGCGAGGATGACGACGAGCGACCAGCCGATGGTGCGGCGTACCGCCTCGATCGTGAGCGCGGTGAGGGCGATCGAGAGGCTCAGCGTCTCGAACGTGGTGACGCCCGAGAGCGCGGTGAGCTGCGGAAAATGCACCGTCGCATAGCCGCAGGCGGCGAGCGCGGCGGCGGCGAGCGCCCAGTCGTACCAGGGCGGCTCGCGGCCCGGCTCCTGCGGCCCGGCGCGGCGCGCGCGAAAGCGAAGGAAGGTGAGGGCGAGCCCGATGCCGTAGACCGCGGCGACGAACTGCTCGGCGAAGAGCACCAGCCCGGCCGGCCGGAAAAGATCGACCGACCAGGCGACCGAGGCCGCGATGAGGAGCGCGGAAAGTGCTCCCTGCGCTAGCCGCCCCAGATCCCGGCTTCCTTGAAGTAGCGCACGGCGCCGGGATGGTAGTCGAGGCGCGGCTGCTTCTTGGCGGCGTTCTTCTCCTGGAAGGCGCGGAAGTTCGGGTGCCCTTCGACCAGCGCGGCCTTGTTCCTGTGCACCGCCTGCACGAACTCGGCCACGACCTCGTCCTTCACGTGCGTGCCCACGCCGATGATGAAGTCGATGGTCTGCACCGGCGAAGGCTTGTCGATGCCGGCGATGTGCGGCGCCGGGTTCACCGTCGAGAAGTAATACTCATCGCGGATCTTCTTCATGCGCGCCTCGGAATCGGGCAGGGGGTCCATGCGCAGCAGCTTGAGCCCGCCCACGGCGGCGGCCACTTCCTGCACCTTCGGCGCGCCCACCGCGAAGAAGAGCAGATCCAGCTTGCCCGCCTTGAAGTCGTCGGCGGCGCGCACCACGTTCACCTGCGGCACCCGCGTGAGGTCCTTCCAGTCGATGCCGCCGGCGTGCAGGAGCGCCGTCATGTGGTGGATCACGGTCGTCTGCTGGGCCCACTCGGAGGGCACGCGCCGGCCCTTGAGGTCGGCGGTGGTGTTCATCGGCGAGTCGCGCCGCACCCAGAACGCCATCTGGAAGCCGTAGAGGGTGAGGGCGTTGCGCAGGTTGGGCTTGGCGTTGCCCTTCCAGTTGGCCTCGCCGCGCTGCGCCTCGGCCACCTCGCCCACGTCGAGCAGCAGGAAGTCGGCGCGCTGGCTGTTGACCGCGTCGAGGATCGGCGCGTCGCCCCCGTAGCCGATCACGCGCACCTGCAGCTTGGAGTGGTCCTGGACCACCTTGGCAATGACCGAGGCCTGCGCGTGCAGGATGCTGCCCGGGGGCAGGGTGGCGAAGCCCACGGTTTGCGCGCCCGCGGCGCCGGCACAGGCGAGCGCCGCGGCCGTCGCGGCGAGGCGAAAAGACATCTTCATGATCGAGTCCTCCTC
>DATLGR010000253.1:0-5780 GCA_035540415.1 Burkholderiales bacterium
GTGTTGGCGCCGAGCGCGATGGGCTTCGCCACATAGCCCGGCCTGGCGAGCGTCTCGCGCAGGAGCTGCGCCGCATTGGTCTTGGCAAAGAGCCTGGTCTCGAAGTCGAGCCCGGGCGAAAGCTCGAGATAGGCGTGGCTCGGACGCGCGTAGCAATAGATGCAGCCGTGCTCGCAGCCGCGGTAGGGATTGATGGAGCGGTCGAAGCCGACATCGGGCGAGTCGTTGAGCGAGACGATGGAGCGCGCGCGCTCCAGCGTCACCTGCGTGCGCAGCTCGGTCGCCGGCGCGTCCTCCGGCGTCCAGCCGTCGTCGAAGGGCTCGCGCGCCACGGATTCGAAACGCCCGGGCAGATACGAGCGCGCCCCCCGGAGCGGCGGGGTTTCCCTCTTAGAATGGCGAGGCATGGCGATTACTGTATATCCGAACAGTATCTGGCGCAACGTGGGCGTGCTCGCGGGCTGCCAGGCGCTGCTCTTTACCAACAACTCCACTCTGATCGCGATCAACGGGCTCGCCGGCCTCTCGCTCGCCCCCTACGCCGCGCTCGCCACGCTGCCGGTGACCTGCTGGGTGCTGGGCGGCGCCATCGCCACCATGCCGGCGTCGTTCCACATGAAGCGGGTCGGGCGCCAGCGCGGCCTGACGCTCGGCGTGCTGTGGGGCATCGCCGGGGCGCTCGTCTGCGCCGCGGCGATCTGGACGCACAGTTTCTGGCTGCTGTGCCTCGGGACCCTGGTGTGGGGCGCGTACAACGCGTACGGCCAGTACTACCGCTTCGCCGCCGCCGACATCGCGACGCCCGACACGCGCGCTACCGCGATTTCGCTGGTGCTCGCGGGGGGGCTGGTCGGCGGCATCCTGGGTCCGGGCGCCAGCCGCTTTACCGTCGACCTCGTCGGGCCGAAGTTCATGGGCGCCTATCTCGGGCTGATCGTGTTCGCGCTCGCCACGATGGCGCTGCTGCGCCTGGTGCGCATCCCCACGCCCACCGAAGCCGAGCGCACGGCCGCCGGACGGCCGCTCGCCGAAATTGCCGCGCAGCCGAAATTCATCGTCGCGGTCCTGTGCGGCGCGGTGAGCTACGGCGTCATGAACTTCCTCATGACCTCCACGCCGATCGCCATGCAGGTCTGCGGCCATCCCTACGGCGATGCCGCGCTCGTCATCTCCTCCCACGTGGTGGCGATGTTCGCGCCTTCGCTGGTCACCGGGCGCATCATCCGCGCGTTCGGCGTGCTGCCGGTGATGCTCGCCGGCGCCGCGCTCAACCTGGCGGCGATCGGCGTGGCCTTCGCCGGCATCGCGGTGGCGAATTTCTGGTGGTCGATGGTGCTGCTGGGGGTCGGCTGGAACTTCCTCTACATCGGGGGCACGACGCTGCTCACGGAAACCTACCGTCCCGAGGAGCGCGCCAAGGCGCAAGGCGCAAACGACCAGGCCATCTTCATCATGATGGCGATCTCCTCGCTCACCTCCGGCATGACGGTGACCACGGCCGGCTGGGAGCGCGTCAACCTCTTCGCGCTGCCGCTCGTTGCGCTCATCACCGCGGCGATCGTCTGGTTCTGGCTGCACCAGCGCGCGCAGCGCCGCGCCGTCGCCGCCCCGTGAGCCAGCGGCCGCCGGCCAAGCTGGGCCAGCGCCTGGAGGAGGTGGACACTCCGGCCCTGGTGATCGACCTCGCGGCGTTCGAGCGCAATCTCGAGACGTTGAACCGTGCTGTGGGGGGACGGGTGCGCGTGCGCCCCCATGCGAAGACGCACAAATGCCCCGAGATCGCGCGGCGGCAGCTCGCCGCCGGCGCCGTCGGCGTGTGCTGCCAGAAGGTCTCGGAAGCCGAGGCGCTGGTCGAAGGCGGCGTGCGCGACGTGCTCGTGACCAACGAAATCGTCGGCGCGCCCAAGCTGCGGCGGCTCGCCGAGCTTGCGCAGCACACGCGGCTGGGCGTGTGCGTGGACGACGCGGACAACGTGCGCGCGCTCGCCGCGAGCGGCGCGCGCCTGGACGTGTACCTCGAGCTCGAGGTTGGCATGCGCCGCTGCGGCGTCGCGCCGGGCGCGCCGGCGCTGGCGCTCGCTCGCGCCGTCGCCCAGGCGCCGGGCCTGCGCTTCGCCGGCCTGCACGCCTATCACGGGCGCGCGCAGCATGTGCGCTCGCTCGCCGAGCGCGGCACGGCCATCGCGCGCGCCGCCGAGGCCGTGCGCGCCACGCGCGCGCTGCTGGCGCAGAACGGCATCGACTGCCCCATCGTCACCGGCGCCGGCAGCGGCACGTTCATGCTGGAAGTGCAGGCGGGCGCGTGGGATGAAATCCAGCCCGGCTCGTACGTGTTCATGGACGCCGACTACGCGCGCAACGAGTGGGCGGCGCCGCTGCCGCGCTTCGAGCACGCGCTGTTCGTGCTGACCGGCGTGATGAGCCGCCCGTCGCCCGCGGTCGCCATCGTCGACGCCGGCCTCAAGGCCTCGAGCGTCGATTCGGGCATGCCCGCGGTCTGGAACCGGCCGGGGCTCGAGTACACCCATGCCTCCGACGAGCACGGCTGGATCGAAGGCGCGAGCCTCCCGCCGCTGGGCGAAAAGCTTCTCCTGGTTCCCGGCCACTGCGATCCGACGGTCAACCTGTACGACTGGTACGTCGGCGTGCGCGACGGCGTCGTCGAGGCGCTCTGGCCCATCACGGCCCGCGGCGCCGTGTACTAATTACCGATCGGGCCGCCCCGCGCAGTGTGCTTCAGCAACTTTCCCGAGGGCGGGTCAGGAATCGCCTGATAGGCATTCGTGCGCGTGCGCGTCAAGCTTGCACCGCCCGTTATGCGAACAAGAATCAGGCAAACGGTGTTCAGGGAAGTCCTCGCCGCTCGGTCAGTCTGGCTCCTCCTCCTCCTCGATCTGGATTCGCCGGGCGGCATCCTTTTCCCTCGCGAGGCAAAAAAAACCCGGACCCTTTCGGGGTCCGGGCAATGACCCGACGGCCTGAGGAGGAGGAGGGGTAGACCGCCGGGGTGGGGATCTCCTCCCCCATCCGAGCAAGCGCTGTACCGCATCGCCGGAAAGCTTTGCGTCCGGTCAAACGTCCGTAGCGCTACGGAGTGCGTCGCGCGGAGCGGTCCTTAAAATCCCCCGTACAAC
This sequence comes from Burkholderiales bacterium, assembly GCA_035540415.1. Taxonomy (GTDB): domain Bacteria; phylum Pseudomonadota; class Gammaproteobacteria; order Burkholderiales; family SG8-39; genus SCGC-AG-212-J23. The sequence goes on from DATLGR010000253.1 coordinate 3,135, forward strand.
AAGACCATAGAAGGGGGAGCGCCATGTACGTGGTGACCAAGCCCGGCCGGCAGGCCTGGGAGTCGCAGGACCGCGCGGTACCGGAGCAATACCGGCGCATGCTTTGGCTGATCGACGTGCAGGGCGAAAAGCGCGCGCTGCAAAGTCTCCTCCAGGAGATCCCCGAGCGGCTGCTGCGCGACTGGATGCGCGAGCTCGAGGAGCTGCGCCTTATCGAAGCGCGCCCCGCGGGTCCCGATGACGAGACCATCCCGCTTGCGCTCAATCGCCCGGCGCTGGAGGCGGGCGCGCGGGTGGCCACGGCGCTCGAGAGCTCGGGGGCGTATATCGCCTTGCGCGAGCGCAAGCCGGTGCGCAAATCCCCGGCCGAGACGGCGGTGCTGATTGTCGAGGACGACCCCGACCAGCTTGCGCTCGCGGACCTGCGGGTGAGCCTGGCGGGCTTTTGCCCCCGGGTCGCCGCCTCGGTGGCGGAGCTCGTGCGCTCGCTCCACCAGGACGGGCCGCCGGACCTGCTGCTGCTCGATGTCATGCTGCCCGACGGCAACGGCTTCCACGTGCTCGGCAAGATGCGCCGGCATCCGGTCTTCGGCGCGCTGCCCATTATCATGCTGACTGCGGAGCGCGGGCCCGGCCCGATCGGCCGCGGGCTCGCGCTCGGCGCCGACGGCTACGTCACGAAGCCGTATTCGAAGGACTTGCTGGTTCGGGTCATCCGGGGGGTGCTGGGCGAGTGACGAAAAACCACGATCGAGAGCGTTGACGCCGCACGGCCCGCGCACCGGCTGGGTCGTCGTGGCCGCGGCCTTCACGTTGATGTTCGTCGGGTTCGGCTCGGCCTACTCGTTCGCCGCCTTCTTCACGGCGTTCGAGGCCGAGTTCGGCGCCTCGCGGGGAGGCATCGCGCTCGTGTTCTCGGTGGCGGCATTCACCTGGTTCGCGTTTGGCGCCCCCGGCGGCGTGCTCGCCGACCGGTTCGGCCCGCGGCGCGTGGCGGCGGCCGGCGTCGCCTGCCTCGCGGGCTCCATGGCGCTCGCGAGCACCGCCGGGTCCGTCACGGCGCTCTACGCCACGTACAGCATCGGCATCGGCCTCGGCGTGGGGCTGGTTTACGTGCCTTCGGTCGGCGCGGTGCAGCCGTGGTTCACCGCCAACCGCGCATTCGCCACGGGGCTCGCCGTGGCGGGGATCGGGGCGGGCAACATGGCAGGGCCGCTCGTCGCAGCCTGGTGGATCGAGCGCCTCGGGTGGCGCGGCGCCTACGTCGCACTGGCGCTTCTCGTCCTGGTGCTGGGCGGCGCGGCGGCCTATGCGATCCGCCAGAAGCCGGTGGAGCGGGCGCAGCCGCGCGAGGGCACGGCGCTGCGCCCTGCGCTACGCACGCCCGCGTTCTGGCTCCTGTACGCCTCGCTCGTGTTCATCTGCATCGGCACCTTCGTGCCGATGGTGCACCTGGGGCCTTATGCGCAGGACGCCGGCATGAGCGCGGCGCAAGGGGTGACGCTGGTGAGTCTCATCGGCCTGGGCAGCCTGCTCGGCCGCTTCACCGTGGGGCCCTTCGCCGATCGCCTGGGCCGCCAGCCGTCGCTTGCGCTCATGTACGCGGGGCTCGGAGCGATGCTGCTGGTATGGCTGTTCGCAGGGAGCTATTGGCTGCTCGCCGTTTTCGCGGTGGTATTCGGCATGTGCTACGGCGCCTACGTCGCCCTGCTGCCCACCATCGTCATGGACCTCTACGGCGCGCGGGCGGTCTCCGGAATCATCGGCTTCCTCTACACCGGGGCCGGCGTCGGCACGCTGATCGGCCCCTGGTTCGCCGGCGCCGCGTTCGACGCCCTCGGCGCCTACGACGTCCCCATCCTCACCGGCGCCGTGTTCGCGTTCGTCGCCGCCGGCTGCGTGCTTGCGCTCCTCCATCGTGAAAAAGTCCAGGCCCACCATCGCCGTCAGTGACGAGCGCGGCGTGCGCTCCCTGCACGTCGGCGGCGAGGCGATCCAGAGCTCCATGAAGATCGGCGACCCGTTCGCGCTCGCGCTCGACTACACCCGGTGCATGATGGCGTTCCTGCTGTTCCATCCGGAGCCCCGGCACGCCCTCATGATCGGCCTCGGCGGCGGCTCGCTCGCCAAGTTCTTCTACAAGCACTTGCGGCGGACCTGCATCCGGGTGGTCGAGCTCGATCCGCGCATCGTCGCCACCGCGCGCGCGCATTTTGCCCTGCCGTGCGACGATGAGCGCCTTCGTGTGGAGGTGGGCGACGGCGCGCACGCGCTGGCCCCGGATTGTTGCGACGTGCTGGTGATCGACGCCTACCATGACGAGGCGCACGTGGCCGAGCTGGCCTCCGCCGCGTTCTACGATGCGGCCTACCTTGCCCTCGAGCCCCGCGGCGCGCTGGTGGTGAACTTCATGGACGACGATCCGATGCTTGATCGCTACCTGCAGCGCCTGGAACGCGCCTTCGGGGGCGCGGTACTCACGATGAAGGCGCTCTACGACCCGAACCTGGTCGCGTTCGCCCTGAAGGGGCTCCCGGCGCGCCTGGACTGGACCGTGCTGCCGGCGCGCGCCGCCCGCCTGGAATCACGCTACGGGCTGCCCTTTCGCCGCTACGCGAGGCGACTGCGGGGGCCTGCCGCCTGATG
>DATLGR010000254.1:0-1775 GCA_035540415.1 Burkholderiales bacterium
CTCCAGCCGGCCGCGGGCGCGCTCGCGCCATCGGGCGACGCGCACGTCAGCCTCCCGCAAGCTCGAGGTCGGCGGCATAGTCGGGTGCAGGCGCGTGGAACGGGACCGGCCCGTCGGGCGCGCCGTTCACAAACTGGCGCACGAACGGCTCGTCGCTGGAGCGGATCGCGGCGGGCGTGCCGCGCGCAATGATGCGCCCCGCGGCCATGAAGTACACGTAGTCCACCACGCCGAGCGCCTCCTGCACGTCGTGGGTCACGATGATGGAGGTGGCGCCGAGCGAGTCGTTGAGGTCGCGGATGAGGCGCACGATGACGCCGAACGAGATCGGATCGAGCCCGGTGAACGGCTCGTCGTACAGGATGAGCTGCGGATCGAGCGCCACCGAGCGCGCCAGCGCCACGCGCCGCGCCATGCCGCCGGAGAGCTCCGCCGGCATGAGGTGGGCGGCGCCGCGCAGGCCCACCGCATTCAGCTTGAGCATCACGAGGTCGTGCACCAGCTCCGCCGGGAGCGCGGTGTGCTCGCGCAGCGGGAAGGCGACGTTCTCGTAGACCGACATGTCGGTGAACAGGGCGCCGAACTGATACAGCATGCCCATGCGCCGGCGCATCGCGTACAGCGCCTCGCGCCCGAGCCGCCGGGTGTCCTCGCCGAGCACCACGGCGCGTCCCGCGGTCGGCACGTGCTGGGCGGCGATGATGCGCAGGAGCGTCGTCTTGCCGCAGCCGGACTGGCCCATGATGCCCACGACGGCGCCGCGCGGGATCTCGAGGCTGATGTCGCGCAGCACGGGGCGGGCGGGGTCGTAGCCGAAGGCAACGTTGGTTATTTCGACGATGGGGCCTTGCTGCACAGCGCATAATATTACCTTGCATGGGAGAGGCGCCCGCGAACGCGGCTGTTCGCATCACCGCGCTGCGCAAGCGCTACGGCACGCTCGTCGCCCTCGACGGCGTCGAGCTCGCCGTGCGCGCGGGCGAGTCCTTCGCGCTGGTGGGCGCCAACGGCGCCGGCAAGACCACCCTCATTAAGTGCCTGCTGGATCTGTGCTCGTATGAAACGGGCGCGATCGAGCTCTTCGGCATGGACGCGCGGCTGCCGTACGCCCGCCGGCGTCTTGCCTATGTGCCCGAGCGCTTCGTGCCGCCGCACTACCTGCGCGGCGGCGAGTTCCTGCGCGCCCTGGTGCGCGCCTCCGACCTGCCCTACGACGCCGAGCGCGCCGCGGCGATGCTGGCGGCCCTTGAGCTGGAGCGCGCCGTGCTCGAGCGGCCGGTGCGCAGCCTCTCGAAGGGCATGACGCAAAAGCTGGGGCTCGCCGCCTGCTTCCTGCTCGAGCGCGACCTCGTGGTGCTCGACGAGCCGATGAGCGGCCTTGACCCTGCGGCCCGGGTCGCGGTGAAATCCTTGCTGCGCCGGATCGCCGCCGAAGGCAGGACGCTCCTCTTCACCTCCCACGTGCTCGCCGACGTGGAAGAGCTGTGCTCCTCCATCGCCGTGCTGGAAAAGGGAGCCGTCCGCTTCCGCGGGGAGCCCGCAGCGCTCTGCCAACAATACGCGGAGGCCCGCCTGGAGCAGGCGTTCATGAGGTGCATCCGTGACGGATAAATCCCCGCTCCTCGTGGTCGACGACGATCCGTTGATCACCGATACGCTGTCCTTCGCGCTCGGCACCGAATACGAAGTCCTGAGCGCCGACTCGCGGGAGCAGGCGATCGCCCTGCTGCGCCAGCTCGCCCGCCCGCCCCGCCTCGCCCTGGTGGACCTGGGAC
>DATLGR010000255.1:0-1914 GCA_035540415.1 Burkholderiales bacterium
GCCCACCATGATCGCGGGCGCCGCCGCGGGCAGCGCGAACTTGAGCACGCGCGCGGCAAGCCCGAAGCGCATCATGCGCGCCACCTCGAGCAGGCGCGGGTCGATGCCGCGGACCGCGGCGATCGTCACGATGAGGATCGGCCAGAAGCAGGCGAAAGCCGCCACCGCGGCGCTCATCTGCAGGCTGAAGCCGAAGACGAGGAGCGACAGCGGTATCAGCGCCACCGACGGGATCGGCCGCAGCGCCTCCACCGTGAGGGCGGCCGTGCGCTCGAGGCTGCGCGAGAGGCCGAGCAGCGCGCCCGCCGCCACGCCGGCGAGCGCGGCCACGGCGAGGCCGGCGAGCGCCGCCGAGAAGGTCTGCCCGGTCTGCAGGAGCAGCGTGCCGTCGCCCAGCGCCCGGGCGAAGGCGCGCGCGATCAGGCTGGGGCGCGAGAACCCGTCCTCGGACAGCACGCCGGCGCGCCCGAGCGCCTCCCAGAGCACCACCAGCGCAACCGGAAACAGGGCGCCGAGCGCGAGGCGCCGCATCAGCGATGCTCGAGGTGCTGGTACAGGCGGTGCCGGTACTGCAGGAAGCGCTGGTCCTCGCGCGTGGTGAGCTGGTTGCGCGGCCGCGGCAGCTCGATGTCCACGATCTCGGCGATGCGCCCCGGGTTGGCGCTGAGCGCGATCACCCGGTCGCCGAGGTAGATGGCCTCCTCCAGGTCGTGCGTGACGAAGAGCACCGTGCGCCGGTCCTCGGCCGCCAGGCGCGCCACCTCGTCCTGCAGCTCGTGGCGGGTGATCGCGTCGAGCGCGCCGAACGGCTCGTCCATCAGCAGCACCCGCGGCTCCTGCGCGAGGCAGCGGGCGATCTGCACCCGCTGCTGCATGCCCCCGGAGAGCTGCGCGGGAAACTTGTCGGCGTGCTCGGTCAGGCGCATTTTCTCGAGCAGCGGCGCTATGCGTCCGCGATGCGCCGAAGCGGGGATGCCGCGCGCCTCGAGGGCGAGCGCGATGTTCGCCGCCACCGTGCGCCAGGGCAGCAGCGCCCGGCCGTAGTCCTGGAACACGATGGCGATGTCCGGCTGCGGGCCGTCGACCGTGCGGCCTTCGAAGCGCGCCACGCCCGAGGAGGCCGGCAGCAGGCCCGCCATCACGCGCAGCAGCGTGGTCTTGCCGCAGCCCGAGGGGCCGACGATGCACACGAACTCGCGCTCGGCGACGCCGAAGGACATGCCCTCGAGCACGGTTCTCGCCTCGCCGTCGACGCCGAAGGCGAGCGCGACATCGACTGCCTGGAGCAGCACCTTACGGGTGCAGGAGCTCGCCGACCTTCGCCGTCCCCTTGGTGACGCCGAAGTCGCGGCACAGGTCGATCCAGAACTGCACGTCCTGCGGCCGCACGTCCACGGTGAGCGTCGGCATGCGAATCGACATCGCGATCGGCTCGGGCAGCTTCAGGTAGGTGATCTGCGTCTTGCGCGCGGCCTCCTCGTTCTTCCCGATCCAGGCGACCGCCTCGCGGATCGCCTCGCGGAACGCCGCGGGCGCCTTGGGATTCTTGGCGATGAACTCGCGCGTCATGACGTAGAACGACTCGAGGTAGTTGTCGGACACCTCGGCCGCGTACGGCGCGACCACGTAGCCCACCTTCGACTGCACGATGCGGCCGAGGAAAGGCTCCACCGGCAGCACGGCGTCGACCTGGCCGCCCTTGAGGAGATCGCCCATCTGCGGAAAGAACGCCTCCACGAACGTCACCTGCTTGTGATCGACGCCGTTCTGCTGCAGCCATTTCATGAAGGTGACGTGGTTCACCCCGTTCAGGCCGGGCACGCCGACGCGCCGGCCGCGGAAGTCCGCCGGCGCCTTGATGTTCGAGCCCTCGCGCGCCGCCACCCCGGTGGTGATGTTCGCCTTGGACTGGAA
>DATLGR010000256.1:0-7529 GCA_035540415.1 Burkholderiales bacterium
GCCGCAGCACGCGCCGCTCCTCATCGCCTGGGCCGGCGGGCCGAAGGCCGAGCGCCTCGCCGGTTGCTCGACGGCGCGGCTGGTGGAGGCGGCGCTCGAAGGCCTGCGCGGGCTGTTCGGCAGCATCCCGGACCCCGACCAGGCGTATGTGCACGATTGGCAGTCTGATCCGTTCGCCCGCGGCGCCTACAGCTACGTGCGGGTCGGCGGGGAGGGCGCACGCGAGCGGCTGGCGCAGCCGCTTGCCGGCACGTTGTTCTTCGCCGGCGAGGCGACGAACGTTGCGGGCGAGGCCGGCACCGTGTCGGGCGCCCTGCAAACCGGCGAACGCGCGGCGCGCGAGGTGCTCCGGTCCCTCGATTAAGATGCCGGCCGATGAGATTGAACGAGCTGGAACGCGCGATGCGCGGAGGCGACTTCGGCCGCGCAGCGCAGCAGGCCCTGGAGCACCAGGTCCAGGTCGGCGAGTTCTTCGGCGCCGTCGACTTCGTCGAGGTGACGCAGGCGCACATCATGGCCGACACCGAGAGCCTCGGCGAGTCGGGCGTCGCCTGGCTCGAGCAGCTCGCGCGCGAGCCGGGGGCGCAGGTGCGCATTCCGACCATCACGGACCCGCGCGGCACGGACTTCGCCAAGGCGGGCGTCCTGCGCCAGGCCACCTGGATGGTGGATCTCGAGCGCCGCGCGATCGACGCCTTCACGCGCCTGGGCGTCGCGATGACCGACACCTGCATCAACTACCAGACGATCCAGGCGCCGGCGCGGGGCGAGAGCGTCGCCTTCGGCGACACCGGCGTGGTGATCTACGCCAACTCGGTGTGCGGCGCGCGCTCGAACTTCGAGGGCGGCCCTTCGGCGCTCGCCGCCGGGCTCACAGGACGCACGCCGCGCTACGGCTTCCATCTCGACGCTGCGCGCCGGGCGACGCTGCGCGTGCGCACGGAGTTCGTGCCGCGCAGCCTCAACGAGTGGGGGGCGCTCGGCGGCGTGATCGGGCGGCTGGCCGGGCATTACTGGGCGGTCCCCCTCATCGAGGGGCTGGAGGCCGCGACGCCCGGATCGGACGCGCTCAAGCACTTCGGCGCCGCCATGGCGAGCTTCGGCTCCGTGGCGCTGTTCCACGTGCCGGGCGTGACGCCGGAGGCAGTCCCCGCGGCGCTGCCGCTCGCGCAGCGAGTCGGCGCGGCCGAAGTGCGCGCGCTGCAGGAGGCCTATGCGCAGACCGACGAGGTGGACGTGGTGGTGTTCTCCGCGCCGCAGCTCAGCCTCTACGAGCTGCGCGCGCTGGCCGCGCTGTGCGACGGGCGGCGCTTCGTCAAGCCGCTGCTCGCCGTGACCAGCCCGCAGGTCAAGCCCGACGCCGACCGGTTCGGCTATACGCAGCGCATCGAGGCGGCCGGGGGCCACGTGCTCGCCGGCATGTGCTTCTACCAGTCCTACGCGCGCGAGATCGCCGAGGCGAACGGCTGGCGCCGCCTCGCCACCAACAGCGCCAAGATGGTGAATATCCTGGGCGGCTACGGCTACGTGCCCCTGCTCGCCTCCATGGAGCGTTGCGTGGAGGCCGCGGTGACGGGACGGCTGCCGTGAAGGCGCTTCGCGCAAGGCACGCGTTGGGCCCGCCCGTGAGCGGCGAAGCGCTGGTCGCGCACGACGGATTCTCCGCACGCTATGACCTCGACCGCCTCCGCGGGGTGTTTTCCCGGCCGGCGCACCGGCTCGCGGGGCAGTCCTACGTCGGCAAGGTGCTGGTGCTCGACACCGCCAAGGGCGGCGTGGCGAGCGCCTGGATGCTGCGCGAGATGGCGGCGCGCGGCCTCGCGCCGGCGGCGCTTGTCTTCAACAGCGTGAACCCCATCCTCGCGCAGGGCGCGGCCTTCGCCGGGCTCGCGATGCTCGCCGGCTTCGACGCCGACGTGACCGCGCACGTTCCCCCCGGCGCCCGGGTCGAGCTCGACCCGGCGCAGCGCATCCTGAGAGTCCTCCCATGAAAAAGAAGAGCATTCGGCCCAACCTCCTCGTCATCCTCATCGATGATCTGCGCTACGACGAATTCGGCGCCGGCGGCCATCCGTACATGAAAACCCCGCACATCGACCGCCTCGCGCACGAGGGGGTGCTCTTCGAGCGTGCCTTCCACACCACGCCCATCTGCTCGCCCAACCGCGCCTCGATCATGACGGGGCAGTACGCGAGCCGCCATGGCGTGATCGACAACGTGGCGCGCGATGCCATGAGCCATCGCCTGCCGAACTATCATCTCGAGCTGCAGCGCCTGGGCTACGAGACGGCGCACGTGGGCAAGTGGCACATGGGCAACGACGGAAAACCGCGGCCGGGCTACGACACCTGGGTCAGCTTCGACGGCCACGGCCGCATCAACGACCCGCGGCTGAACGAGAACGGCAAGTACGTCGAGCACAAGGGCTACATCACCGATCTGCTCAACGAGCGGGCGCTCGCCTTCGTGGAGCGCAAGCACGGCAAGCCCTGGTCGCTGTTCCTCGCCCACAAGGCGGTGCACCCGGATGCCGAGCAGGCGGCCGACGGCACCTTCTCGATCGTGGGCTATGTCGCGGCCGAGCGCCACCGCGAGCTCTACCGCGATGGCGTGTTTCCGAAGAAGCCGAACATGCTTGCGCCCGAGGAGGTCGTGAAGGCGAAGCCCGCCTGGGCCGAGGCCTTCGGGCTGCGCTCCAGCGGCGGGGCGCGCGCGATGCTCGAGGCCATCCATTCCGGCACGCAGGAGGAGATCCGCGAGCGCGCGCGCATGATGGCCTCGGTGGACGAAGGCGTCGGGGCGCTGCTCGAGACGCTGGAGCGCAAAGGCGAGCTCGACGACACCGCCATCGTGTTCCTCGGCGACAACGGCTACTTCTTCGGCGAGCACGGCCTGGGCCCCGAGCGGCGCTTCGCCTACGAGGAGGGCATCCGCTCGCCGTTCCTGCTGCGCTACCCGCGCCGGGCGAAGGCCGGCCGGCGCGAGCGGCGCCTGGTGATCTGCCAGGACATCGCGCCGACCTTCCTCGAGCTCGCCGGCGGGCGCCCGGGTGCGCACATCCAGGGCCGCTCGCTGCTGCCGCTGCTCGCCGGGCGCGGGCCGTGGCGCAAGTCGCTCCTGGTCGAGTATTGGGCCGAGAACGCCATGCCCTGGCTCGTGGGCATGACCTACAAGGCGGTGCGCACCGAGCGGCACAAGCTCATCCACTGGGTGAACCGCGGGCGCGCGGGGGAGCTCGACGAGCTCTACGACCTCGAGCGCGACCCGTACGAGCTGAAGAACCTCGCGCGCAGCCGGGCCGGCGCCGGCCTGCGCCGCCGCCTGCAGGGCGAGCTGCGCAGGCTGGTCAGCGCCGCGCTCGGGCTGTAAGCGCGGCTCTCGGGGCAGCTAGGCGGCGGCGCGGTCGGCCCGGCGCCGCTCGTGCTCCTTGAGGTGGCGCTTGCGCAGCCGGATGGATTTCGGCGTGATCTCCACCAGCTCGTCGTCGCCGATGAACTCCACGGCGTACTCGAGGGTGAGGGCGATGGGCGGGACGAGCAGGATGGCCTCGTCCTTGCCGCTCGCGCGGATGTTGGTGAGCTGCTTGGTGCGGATCGGGTTCACGACGAGGTCGTTGTCCCGGCTGTGGATGCCGACGATCATGCCCTCGTATACCGGGTCGCCGGGATTGACGAACATGCGCCCGCGCTCCTGCAACTTCCACAGCGCGTAGGCCACCGCGGCGCCGTCGTCCTGCGACACGAGCACGCCGTTGCGGCGCTCCTCGATCTCGCCCTTCGCCGGCGCGTAGTCGTCGAACACATGGCTCATGATGCCGGTGCCGCGCGTCATCGTCATGAACTCGCCCTGGAAGCCGATCAGGCCGCGGGCCGGAATGCGGTAGTCGAGCCGCACCCGGTCCCGGCCGTCGGGCACCATGTCGAGCAGCTCGCCGCGGCGGCGGCCCAGCTCCTCCATGACCCTGCCCTGGTGCTCCTGCTCGACATCTACCGTGAGCACCTCGTAGGGCTCGCAGCGCACGCCTTCGATCTCCTTCACCACCACCCGCGGGCGCGACACCGCGAGCTCGTAGCCCTCGCGGCGCATGTTCTCGAGAAGAATGGTGAGGTGCAGCTCGCCGCGGCCCGACACGACGAAGGTGTCGGTATCGGCCGGGTACTCGACGCGCAGCGCCACGTTGCTCTTGGTCTCGCGCTCGAGGCGCTCGCGCAGCTGTCGGCTGGTGACGTACTTGCCCTCGCGCCCGGCGAGCGGCGAGGCGTTCACCAGGAAGTTCATGGTGAGGGTCGGCTCGTCGACCTTGAGCAGCGGCAGCGCCTCGGGGTGCTCGGGGTCGCACAGGGTCGCGCCGATGGCGACCTCGTCGATGCCGTTCACCAGCACGATGTCGCCCGCCTCGGCTTCCTCGACCGTCCTGCGCTCGAGGCCCTCGAACTTCAGCACCTGGTTGACCTTGGCCTTCACGGCGCTCTCGCCGTGCAGCATCAGCACTTCCTGGGCGGGGCGCAGGCGCCCGCGGCGGATGCGGCCGATGCCGATCTTGCCCACGTAGCTCGAATAGTCGATCGAACAGATCTGCAGCTGCAGCGGCGCGTCGGGGTCCTCGTCGCGCACCGGCACGTGCTCGAGAATCGCCTCGAACAGCGCCCGCATGTCCCCGTCCTCCTCCTCCAGGTCCCTCCGGGCGAAGCCGAGGAGCGCCGAGGCGTAAACCACCGGGAAGTCGAGCTGCTCCTCGGAGGCGCCCAGCTTGTCGAAGAGCTCGAAGGTCTGGTTCACGACCCAGTCCGGCCGCGCGCCGGGCCGGTCCACCTTGTTCACCACCACGATGGGCTTGAGGCCCAGGGCGAGCGCCTTGCGGGTGACGAAGCGCGTCTGCGGCATCGGGCCTTCGACCGCATCCACCAGGAGCAGCACCCCGTCGACCATGGACAGCACCCGCTCGACCTCGCCGCCGAAATCGGCGTGCCCGGGGGTATCGACGATGTTGATATGGGTGCCGTGGTAGCGCACCGCGCAGTTCTTGGCGAGGATGGTGATGCCGCGCTCGCGCTCAAGGTCGTTCGAGTCCATCACCCGCTCTTCCACGTGCGCGTGCGCGGCGAAGGTGCCCGACTGCTGTAGCAATTTGTCGACCAGCGTCGTCTTGCCGTGATCGACGTGGGCGATGATGGCGATGTTGCGCCGGGCGCGGGTCATGAGGCTGATTCCAAAACGAAAAAGGCCGGGCATTGTACGCGAGTAATTGGTTAAAATCGTCCTCCCCCCGTTTCCACAACCAACTCCGAGCACATTCCCCATGGACAAGGCACTTCTCTCCAAGACCGCGGCCGCCATGGTCGCCCGCGGCAAAGGCGTCCTCGCCGCCGACGAGTCGAGCGGCACCTGCGAAAAGCGCTTCAAGTCGGTCAACGTGGAATGCACCGAGGAGAACCGGCGCAGCTACCGCAACCTGCTCTTCAGCACTCCGGGCGTGGAGCAGTTTCTCTCCGGCGTGATCCTGTTCGACGAGACGGCGCGCCAGAAGTCGAACGAAGGCACGCCGATCCCGGAATACCTGGCGAAGAAGGGCATCGTGCCGGGCATCAAGGTCGACAAGGGCACGGTCCAGCTGCCGCTCGCTGCGCAGGGCGAGCTCGTCACCGAGGGCCTCGACGGCCTCGCCAAGCGCCTGGACGAGTACTTCCGGATGGGTTGCCGCTTCGCCAAGTGGCGCGCGGTGATCACCATCGGCGAGGGCATGCCCACGCGCGCCTGCATCGTCGCCAACGCCCAGGTTCTTGCCCGCTACGCCGCCGCCTGCCAGGCCGCCTCGATCGTGCCCATGATCGAGCCCGAGGTGCTGCTCGACGGCAACCACAGCGTCGAGCGCTCCGAGGAAGTGCACGAGGCGACGCTGCGGGCCACCTACCAGGCGATCGCCGACTACAACGTCTCGGTCGAGCACCTGATCCTCAAGACCAGCATGGTGGTGTCCGGCAAGGACAATGCGCGCCAGGCCGGCGTGGAAGAGGTCGCCGAGCGCACCGTGCGGGTGCTCAAGCGCACCGTGCCGGCGGCGCAGCCCGGCATCGTGTTCCTCTCGGGCGGGCAGTCCGACGAATCCGCGACTGCCCACCTGAACGCCATGGCGTCGATGTCCGCGCTTCCCTGGCCGCTCACCTTCTCGTATTCGCGCGCGCTGCAGAACCCGGCGCTGAAGACCTGGCGCGGCCAGTCGGCCAACGTGGCGGCCGCCCAGAAGGCCTTCCACCATCGCGCCCACATGAACGCGCTCGCGGCCCAGGGCAAGTGGAAGAGCGAGCTCGAAAAGCAGGCGGCCTGACGGCCGCGGTGAGCGAAGCGCTTTACGAATCGAACATCGCGAGCCTGCCGCGGATCGGCCGCGGCAAGGTGCGCGATCTCTACGCCGTGGGCAAGGACCGCATGCTGATCGTCGCGACCGATCGGCTGTCCGCGTTCGACGTGATCCTGCCCGATCCGATTCCCGACAAGGGGCGCGTGCTCACGCAGCTTTCCAACTTCTGGTTCGCGCGCCTGGCTGGCATCGTTCCCAACCACCTCACCGGCATCGATCCGGAGAGCGTGCTCGCGCCGGAGAACGAGCGTGCCCAGGTGCGCGCCCGCTCCGTCGTGGTCCGGCGGCTCACCCCCCTGCCGATCGAGGCGGTCGTGCGCGGCTACCTCGCCGGCTCGGGGTGGAAGGATTACCGGCGGACCGGTGCGGTGTGCGGCATCGCTTTGCCGAACGGCCTGGAGCAGGCCGCGAAGCTCCCCGAGCCGATCTTTACGCCCGCGACCAAGGCGACGAGCGGGCACGACGAGAACATCGGCTTTGCCGAGATGGCCGCGCGCATCGGCGAGCCGCTCGCCGCCAGGGTGCGCGACGTGAGCCTGCGGCTCTACGAGGAGGCGGCCGTCTACGCGCAGACCCGGGGCGTCCTCATCGCCGACACCAAGTTCGAGTTCGGCCTGGACGAAGGACAAGAGCTGGTGCTGATCGACGAAGCGCTCACCGCGGACTCGTCGCGGTTCTGGCCGGCGGACGCCTACCGGCCCGGCCGCTCGCCGCCTTCGTTCGACAAGCAGTACGTGCGCGACTACCTGGAGACGCTCGACTGGGACAAGACCCCGCCGGCGCCGCGCCTGCCGCGCGACGTGATCGAGCGCACCGCCGCCAAGTACCGCGAAGCGCTCGAGCGCCTCACCGGCGCGGCCCTGACGTGAAGGTGGATCGGAAAAAGCGCGCCGCCAAGCCGCTCATCGGGGTCGTCATGGGCTCCCAGAGCGACTGGGACGTGATGCGCGAAGCCTGCGCGGTGCTCGCGGAGTTCGGCGTGCCCTACGAGGCCAAGGTGGTTTCGGCGCATCGCACGCCCGATGCCATGTTCGGCTATGCCGCCAAGGCGCGCGCGCGGGGGCTGCGCGCCATCATCGCCGGCGCCGGCGGCGCCGCCCATCTTCCCGGCATGCTCGCCTCGAAGACGACGCTGCCGGTGCTCGGCGTGCCGGTGCCGAGCAAGCACCT
>DATLGR010000257.1:0-3408 GCA_035540415.1 Burkholderiales bacterium
AAGGGCATGGTGTGGAGCCCGAGCCATGGCGACACCGCCTTCACGGTCCCGCTTTTCGACGAGTTCATGCGCCGCATCATGCCCGGCACAGATTGGCGGGCCTGAGTGGTCCCGGTTGTCCCCGAATGGACGCGCGAGCACGCCGGCGAACTGAGGGCGGCGCTCGGCTCGCGGCCGGGAGCGCGGGACGGCGCCTTCGGCTATTGCGAGTTGGCGGGCTTTTTCTTCGCGCTCGCCTGCGCGCCGGAGCTCGTCAGGCCCTCGGAGTGGATTCCGCTAGTCCTCGGCGAGGATCCGGCGGCGCACGGATCGCGGGAGCAAGCGCAGCGGCTCCTGGACCTCGCGATGCGGCTGCACAACCATGTCAACGCCCAGGTGCTGGAGCGCGCGCCTTCGCTTCCGGTGGGCATCGAGGCGCGGCCGGAGCCGATGGACAACTTCGCCTCCGATGCGCCGCTCTCGCAGTGGGCGCGCGGCTTTTCGGAGGGCCACGCCTGGCTGGAGAAGGTCTGGGACGCCAGCCTCGAAGATCAGCCCGAGGAGGACGCGGAGGCGCTCGACGAGGCGCTCGGCGGCATCGCGATGATGCTCGGTTTCTTCGCGAGCCGGGAGTTCGCCGAAAACTGCATCGCGGAGATCGCCGAGCCCCGGCCGCTCGAGCAGATGGCGCCGCAGATCCTGGAGGCGATCCCCGACGCGATGCGCGAGCTCGCGGAAATCGGGCGCGAGCTCTATGAGATCGACCTTGCGCGCCGCACGCCTGCCCGCAGTGCGAAGGTCGGGCGCAATGCGCCTTGCCCCTGCGGCAGTGGACGCAAGTACAAGCATTGCTGCGGAGCCTCGCGCGCGTCCTGAGCGGGCGCGCCGGGTCCCAGCGGGCGGCGACTCGCGCGATAGCGGTGACGCTCAAGCGCGTCCCCGGAACGTGGTCTCGCGCCTCGCGTGCGGCTGGAATAGCGGCCGTAGTAACGGACCATGTGCTCGTGCCGGTCTGGGACATGCTTGCAGAGCAGCTGCAGCCACTCGACGCCGAGCATGACCTGGAAGTTGCGATGAGCGTCGCGTGCAGCTTACTGCGATGAATCACCATGCCGCGCGCCGCGTAGCGCTAGAGTTTCCGGGCGGCGCCGACGGGGAGCGCGTCGACGCGCTGCATTTCGGGATTGTGGAGCACGCTCGCGTCGTCCAGGAAGGCGCGAGCGAAGTCGAGCGCATCGGCGCCCCAGAAGACTTCCCCTTCGACCACGAGGCTCGGCACGCCGAAGACGCCGCGGGCTGCGGCTTCGTCGGTGTTGCGGCGCAGCGCCTCCTTCTGCTCGGCGAGGCGCTTTGGGGGAATGCTGATCTCCTGGCAGAGCGCGGCGAAGCGGCGCGGGTCGGCGGGGTCCTCGCCGGTGGTCCACAGGTGCTCGAAGATGCGCTTGATCGGCTCCGAGCGGCTGTCGCAGGCGAGCGCGAGCCGCAGGTGGGGAAGCGGATTGAACGGATGCACCGCCGGGAAGCGGAACGGGATGCCGAGCTCGCGCGCCCACCAGGTGCACCAGCGATAGGTCCAGCGGCGCTTGGCCGGGATCTCCGCCGGGCCCTTGTTGCCCCAGTGA
This sequence comes from Burkholderiales bacterium, assembly GCA_035540415.1. Lineage (GTDB taxonomy): Bacteria > Pseudomonadota > Gammaproteobacteria > Burkholderiales > SG8-39 > SCGC-AG-212-J23. The sequence goes on from DATLGR010000257.1 coordinate 1,602, forward strand.
TCGAGCAGCGCGGCGAAAAGGACCGGCTTGTAGCGGACCGGGTGGGAAAATTCCTCGAGCCGGTGCAGCGCGAGGTAGGAGTAGGGCGAGACGAAGTCGAAGTACCAATCGATACGGGGGTCGGCCATGGCGGTGAGGACGGAGAAGAACGGAAAGGTTTGGACGGTGATCCATTCGCGGCCCGAGGCGCGCAACGCGATGGACCCGGAAAGCGCCGACGCGCTGGTTGCGGCCTTCGAGGCCTTCGAGCGCGACGCCGAGGCGGCGGTGGCGGTCCTGTGGGGCGAGGGCGGCGCGTTCTGCGCCGGCTGGGATCTCAAGTACGGCGCGAGCCTGATGCACGACACGGCGAAGCTGCGCGCGATCGATTACCCGCTCGCGGACCACCGCGACGTGCCGCGCGGCCCGCTGGGGCCGACGCGCCTGGAGCTCGACAAGCCGGTGATCGCCGCGGTGGCCGGGCCGGCGGTGGCCGGCGGCTTCGAGCTCGCGCTGTGGTGCGACGTGCGCGTGCTGGAGCGCTCGGCCTACTTCGGCGTGTACTGCCGCCGCTGGGGCGTGCCGCTCATCGACGGCGGCACGGTGCGCCTGCCGCGGCTGGTCGGCATGGGGCGCGCGATGGAGATCATCCTCACCGGGCGCAAGGTGCCCGCCGACGAGGCGCTGCGCATAGGCGCCTGCGAGCACGTGGTGGAGGACGGCGAGTCGCGCCGCTTCGCCGAGGCTATGGCGCACGAGATTGCGCGCTTTCCGCAGGCCTGCGTACGCGCCGACCGGCGCTCGGTCTATCTGCAGCAAGGGCTGCCGGTGCGCGAGGCGATGCGCAAGGAGTGGTACAACGGCTTTCCCGCGTTCGAGATCGACGGCGCGGCCGGCGCGGCACGCTTCGCTTCAGGCAAGGGGCGGCACGGGGACTTCAGCGACATCTGACGCGGCGCGCCGGGCGGGGAGCGCGGCGAGGACGCGCTCGCGCTCCTCCTCGCACATCGACGCCCACCGCGCGATCTCGTCGAGCGTGCGGTGGCAGCCGCGGCACAGGTCGCGGTGCGGATCCATCAGGCAGACCTTGACGCAGGGGCTCTTCACTTTCTCTGCTTCGCCGCGAGCGCCTTGCCCGCCTTGGATCCGTAGTCGCGCTCGAGCGCGGCGGAGATCCACGCGCCCGTCGCCGCCAGCCGCTCGAGGTCGACGCCGGTGTCGTGGCCGAGCCCATGCAGCAGGTACACCACGTCCTCGGTCGCGACATTGCCCGACGCGCCCGCGGCATAGGGGCAGCCGCCCAGGCCGGCCACCGACGCGTCGAAGGTGCGCACGCCGAGCTCGAGCGAGGCATAGATGTTGGCGAGCGCCTGGCCATAGGTGTCGTGGTAGTGCCCGGCGAGGCGCTCGACCGGCACTCGGGAAGCGCAGGCCGCGATCATCGCTTTCGTCCGTCCCGGCGTCCCGACGCCGATCGTGTCGCCGAGCGAAATCTCGTAACAGCCCATGGCATGCAGCGCCGCCGCCACTTCCGCGACTTTGTCGGGATTTACTTCTCCTTCGTACGGACAGCCGAGCACGCACGAGACGTAGCCGCGCACCTTGATGCGGTGCTCGCGCGCGGCCTCGAGCACCGGCCGGAAGCGCTCCAGCGACTCGGCGATCGAGCAGTTGATGTTGCGCCGCGAGAATGCCTCCGAGGCGGCGCCGAAGATGGCGACCTCGCGCGCGCCGGCGGCCCGCGCCGCCTCGAAGCCCTTGAGGTTGGGCGCGAGCACCGGGTAATCGACGCCCGGCTTGCGGCGCAGGCGCTCGAGCACCTCGGTGT
>DATLGR010000258.1:0-1823 GCA_035540415.1 Burkholderiales bacterium
GAGAGGCCACCGCGGCGATGCTCAGGGCTCGCCAGGAGGGGCAGGGCCTGCTCTCGGTGCTGGGCGTTGGGCTCGCCACCGCGTTCACCGGCACCGACGCGCACCGCTGGAATGTCGAATTCTCGGCGGCCGTGGATACGCTCATGCGCGCGCAGCAGACCCTCGAGCGTACGCGGGCTGCCGCGAGGGCCTCGAACAATTCCATGTTCGATCCGATGACCCGCGCGCTGCCGCAGATGGAAGAGGCGGTGCGCAAGGCGCAGGCCGAGGTCGACAGGCTGCAGAGGATCAAGCCGATCATCGCGCCCGACGCGCCCCCGAAAGAAGACGATGCGGCCGCCCGGGCGGCCGCCGCTCGCCGGGCCGAGGAGGCGCTGCGCACCGCGGAGGCGCGCCGCAAGGCCGCCGAGGAAACCCGTAAGCGCGACGCCCGCCTGGTCGAGGAGTCGACCAAGGGGTGGATCGCCCACGCGGAAGCCGTCTTCCAGGCGGCCGAGGAAGAGCTGCGCGCCATGGCGCGCATCCAGGAGGAGCGCGATCGGCAGCTAGAGAGCGAGGCCTTGCGCCGCGAGCTTGCACAGGAGCAGCGCGAGCGCGACGCGGAGCGCGAGGTGGAACTGCTCGCAGCTCGCCGCGACGCCTACCGCGACCTCATCGACCCCTCGCGCGAGTACCTGAAGGTGCGGGCCGAGCTCGACAAGCTTGTGCGCGCGGGCCTGATGGGTGAGGAGGAGGCCCTTCTCGCGCAGCGCCGGGCCTTCGAGGCGCGTCACGGTGTGCGCGGGGTGGCCGAACAAGTCGACCTCGCCGCCGAGTCGGCGCGGGCGCTGGGGCTTTCGTTCACCTCCGCCTTCGATCGGGTGATCGAGGGTGCCGGCCGCGGCGTGCGCGCCATGGAGCTCCTGCGCGCAGCGGCGATGGATGTCGCGAAGGTGATCTGGGGCCGCCAGGTGATCCAGCCGTTCGCGTCGGGGCTCGAGCGGGGCCTCTCCGGGTTGTTCAACCCGCAGGCGGGGCCGTACGCGAGCGGCAGCCATACCGCCGCCAACGTCGGCTATCTCCCCTGGGCCGAAGGCGGGGTGATGACCGATCGCGGCCCGATGCCGCTGCGCAAGTACTCGCGCGGCGGGATCGCCACGACCCCGCAGCTCGCGATGTTCGGCGAGGGCGCGCAGCCGGAGGCCTACGTGCCGCTGCCCGACGGGCGGCGCATTCCGGTGGCGATGGAGGGCGGCGGCCGGCCGAGCGTGGTGTTCGCGCCCACCATCAACATCGACTCGCGCACCGACCGGGCCGAGGTGCAGGCGCTCGTGCGCCACGAGCTGCGCGCAAGCGAGCGCCGCGTGATGGGCTACTGGGCCGAGTCGCAGAGGCGATAGATGGCGCTCGCCTATCCCCTCGCCATGCCCGCGCGCGGGCCGCGCCGCATCGGCATCTACCCGGTCTCCGCGGCCGGCGCGTCGGTCTCCCCGTTCACCTTCGCGCAGCAGACCTACGTGCACCAGGGCGAGCGCTGGGAGGCCGAGCTCGAGCTCGGCGACATGGACCGCGACGCCGGCGAGGAATGGGCGGCGTTCCTGTGCGCGCTGAACGGCATGCAGGGCACGCTTCTCCTCGGCGATCCGCTCGGCGCCACGCCGCGCGGGGCCTGGGCGGGCTCGCCGCTCGTCAGCGGCAGCCACGCCGCGGGCGTGAAAACCCTCGCCTTGAAAGGCCTCACCGCGGCCACTACCGGCAAGGCGGGCGACTGGATCCAGTTCGGCTCCGGCTCGTCCGCGCGCCTGCACAAGGTCGTGCAGGACTTCGCCGCCGACGGCTCGGGC
>DATLGR010000259.1:0-5892 GCA_035540415.1 Burkholderiales bacterium
GCGTTCGGCGCCGGCATCGCGGCGCCGTCGGCCAACCGCTTCGGCGGCGTCTCGCCCACCACGGCCGCGCACGTCCGCGCGGACCTCGGCGCCGACGTCGAGCTCGTCCTGGAGGGCGGCGAGGCCGAGGTCGGCATCGAGTCGACCATCGTCGATTGCAGCGGCGCCGCACCGGTGCTGCTGCGCCCCGGGCATCTCTCGAAGGAGGCGCTGGAATCGGCGCTCGGCATGCCGGTGCTGGAGAAGCAAGACGGCGCGCCGCGGCACGCCGGCGGGCTCGAGCGGCACTATGCGCCGCGCACGCCGGCGAAGCTCGTGGCGGCGCACGAGCTCGACCGCGAGATCGCGCAGCGCGGCGAGCGGGTGGCGGTGCTCGCCTTCTCGCGGCCCGACGAGCGCGTCGAGTACTGGCTGCGCATGCCGCGCGAGCCGGAGGCCTACGCACGGAAGCTCTATGCCGCGCTGCGCGAGCTGGACAGCGCGGGCTGCGAGGCGATCCTCGTCGAGGCGCCGCCGGCCACGGCGCCCTGGCGCGCGGTGCTCGACCGCCTGTCGCGCGCCTGCGCCGCATGAGGATCCTGCTCGCGGCGGCCGCGCTCGCCCTCGGCGGCTGCACGGTCACGATCACCGACACGCGCGCCTCGCACGTGCGCGCCGCGGGCCTCGTGCTGGCCGCGGGGGTGCTGCTCTCGGCCGCGCCGCCCGAGGAGCGCGCAGCGCCGCCGATGGCGTCCGAGCGCAGCATCGACGAGCGCGACTGCAGCCGCGCGCTCGAGCTCTCCGGCGGCAACCTGCGCTGCCGCTAGCGCGGAAGTAGTATGATCTGACTACCGGTCGATCATGACAGTCATTGCCACCAGCCTTAAGTTGCCCAAGCGGCTCAAGTCGCGCATGGAACGCCTTGCAAGGCGCACCGGCGAATCGACCCACGCCTTCATGGTGCGGGCCCTCGAGAGCCAGGTCGAAGCCGAGGAGCGTTACCAGGAGTTTCTGCGCGACGGCATCAGGGCGGACGAAGCCATGCTCCAGAGCGGCCTGGGTTACGAAGCCGAGGCAGTGCATGCGTATCTCGAAGCGCGCGCCCGCGGGCGACAAGTGCGTCGGCCGCGGGCGACGCGATGGCGCGGATAGTCTATTCTGCGGCCGCGCTCGACGATCTGGAGCGGATAGTCGACTTCCTTGCAGAAGCGGTTTCGGCTGACGCCGCCCTCGTCGCGATCGAGCAGATCCGTACGGCCGTGGCCGTCCTGGCGAAGCATCCGCGCATCGGACGCCGAACCAACGGAACCATGCGAGAGCTGGTGATATCCCATGGCTCGAGCGGATACCTCGCCCTTTACCGCCTGAGCCGGCCCGAGGTGGTGAGGATTCTGCGCATTCGGCACCAGCGGGAAGCGGGCTATCGCGACTGATCGATGTGGGAGTTGCAGCGATCGTCGCAATCACTGCGGCCCCTGCATGGGATCTGTGCTTTCTTCCTCAAACGCTCTACTCGGACCTGCCCCGTAGAATACCGGCGCATTCCGGATTGGAGGAGCGCGCCATGCGCGGAGTGGTGTTCCTGGGCGACCGCAAAGTCGAGCTGCGCAATTTTCCCGACCCCACGCCCGGCCCCGGCGAGGTGGTGATCGAGATGAAGGCCTCTGGCATGTGCGGCTCGGACCTCAAGTTCTACCGCTCGCCGCCCGGGGCCGCGCAAGCCGCCCTGGGACTGGGTTCCCTCAAGGAGCCGTTCATCGGCGGCCACGAGCCGTGCGGGGTCGTCGTGGCGCGCGGGCCGGGGGTCTCCGAAAAGGAAGCGCCCATCGGCCAGCGCGTGATGGACCACCACTATTCCGGCTGCGGGACCTGCCGCCATTGCCGCGTGGGCTGGTCGCAACTCTGCCGCGATGGCATCACCGTGTACGGCGTCACCGCCCATGGTGGTCATGCCGACTACCTGAAGGTGCCGGCGAAGACCCTGGTTCCGCTGCCCGATGAGCTTTCGTTCGCCGAAGGCGCAGCCGTGGCCTGCGGCACCGGCACGGCCTATGGCGCCCTGCGCAGGATGGAGCTGAAGGGCGGCGATACGCTGGCGGTGTTCGGCCAGGGGCCGGTCGGGCTGAGCGCCACGGTGCTCGGCGTGGCCATGGGCGCGCGCGTGATCGCCGTCGAGACCTCGCCCGAGCGCCTTGAGCTCGCGAAGGAGTTCGGCGCCGACGTGCTGGTGAATGCGTCGCGCGAGGATCCCGTGAAGCGAATCCGGGACGAGACCGGGGGCCGGGGCGCCGAAGCCTCGCTCGACTGCTCGAGCGCGCCCGCCGCGCGCCGCGCGGCCGTGCGCTGCGTCGACACGTGGGGGAAGGCCTGCTTCGTCGGCGAAGGCGGCGACGTGACCCTCGACGTGAGCCCCGACCTCCTGCGCCGGCAGGTGACGCTGATCGGCTCGTGGACGTTCAGCGCGATGGGCATGCTCGAGTGCGCACAGTTCGTGGCGAAGAAGAAGATCCCGCTCGAGCGCATCTTCTCGCACCGCTGGAAGCTCGAGCAGGCCGACGAGGCCTACCGGGTGTTCGACCGGCAGAGCACCGGCAAGGGCGTCTTCCTGCTCTGAAGCTGCCGCTAGGCCGGCCGCGGGCCGGGCCGCCCGTCGTCCACGACGAAGCTCGCGAGCGTGCGGCACGGCGCCTCGCGCTCGCGGACCGTTTCCATCGCCCGCAGCTCGGCGAGCCAGCGGCCGCGGGTGATCTCGACGCGGGTGTAGCCGCGAAAGCGCGCGTCGGCCAGCAGGATGTGCGGGTTGTCGGGCCTGAGGCGATCGACGCGCTCCTGCGGCCAGCCCTGCGAGCTGATCGAGGTGCCGACGAACTCGCTCGCCACCACCGGCGCGCGTGGGTCGTCGAAGTCGCGCTTGAGCTCGGCGACATGAAAGGCATGGATGTCGCCGCCGATCACCACCGGGTTCGGCTTGCGCGCGAGCTGCGCGAGCAGGCGCTCGCGCGCCGCGGGGTAGCCGTCCCAGGCGTCGGTCCAGGCGGTGCGGCCGGGGCCGGGGCGCTGGTCGAGCTGCGCCATGCGCGAGGTCTGCGCGACGACGTTCCAGCGCGCGCGCGAATCCCCGAGCGCGCGCTCGAGCCAGCGCTCCTGGGCGCGGCCGAGCATCGAGCGCTCCGGCGCCGCCAGCACGGCGCATTTCTCGACATCGACGGTGTTGGAGCCGCCGCGGCGCCCCGGGCGCGGGCAGGCCTGCCAGGAGCGGTACTGGCGGGTGTCGAGCACATAAAAGCGCGCGAGCTCGCCCCAGTCGAGCTCGGTGTGCAGGCGCATGCGCGGACCCTTCGGCCGCATGCGGGCGGGCAGCGGCATGTGCTCGTAGTAGGCCTGGTAGGCGGCCGCGCGCCGCCGCAGGAACGCTTCGCGCTCCATGCCGTCCTCGGGCCGATCGTCGGCGTAGTCGTTGTCCACCTCGTGGTCGTCCCAGGTGACGATCCACGGGCAGGCGGCGTGCGCGGCCTGCAGGTCCGGGTCGCCGCGGTACAGCGCATGGCGGGCGCGGTACTCGTCGAGCGAATACGGCTCCGGCGCGCCGTGGCTTCGCACGTGGTCCCGGCCCCAGCTCGACTCGTAGATGTAGTCGCCCAGGAAGGCGACGAGATCGGGCGCATCGGCCACGAGGTGCCGGTAGGCGCCATAGAAGCCCTGCTCGTATTGCTGGCACGAGCCGAACGCGAAGCGCAGGCGCTGCGCGTCCGCGCCCGGCGCGGTGCGCGTCCTGCCGATCGGGCTTTGCGCCTCGCCGGCGCTGAAGCGATACCAGTACCAGCGGTCGGGAGCGAGCCCCTCCACATCGACGTGCACGCTGTGCGCCCACGCGGGGTCCGCGGCGGCGACCCCGGCCCGCACGATGCGCGTCAACCCTTCGTCCTCGGCGAGCGCCCAGGCGACCGGCGCGGGCCCCGTCGCGCCGGCGAGCCGCGTCCACAGGCTCACGCCATCGGGTCGCGGATAGCCCGAGGCCACGCCGAGCGTGAAGGGGTCCGAGTCGAATCGCGGGCGCGCCTGGGCGCAGCCCGCCACCGCCGCGGCGCCGAGCAACTGCAGGAAGCGGCGCCGGCTGAGCATCCGACTAGAATAGCGGCTCCACCACAGGAGCAGAGCAATGATTCACTTCGTCGTGCATGAGGAAGGCGACGGCGTCGGCGTCGTGGTCGTCGAGGGCGTCCAGGCGGGCCAGGAGCTCTCCGGCTGGATCATGGAAGACGACAAGGACCTCAAGGTCGTCGCGCGCAGCGACATTCCGATCGGGCACAAGGTGGCGCTGCGCGACTACCGCGAAGGCGACACCGTGATCAAGTACGGCGTGGACATCGGGCGCGTGGTGCAGCCCATCCGCAAGGGCGAGCACCTCCACGTGCACAACGTGAAAACCAAGCGGTGGTGATTATGGATCTTTCGAAGGCCTCGTTTTTCGGGTTCAAGCGGGAGAACGGCAGGATCGGGGTGCGCAACCACGTCGTCATCCTGCCGGTGGACGACCTGTCCAATGCCGCCGCGCAGGCGGTGGAGAACAACATCAAGGGCACGCTCGCGCTGCCGCATCCGTACGGGCGGCTGCAGTTCGGCGCCGACCTCGACCTGCACTTTCGCACCCTGATCGGCACCGGCGCCAACCCCAACGTGGCGGCGGTGGTGGTCATCGGCATCGAGGACGGCTGGTCGAAGAAGGTGGCCGACGGCATCGCCGCTACCGGCAAGCCGGTGTCGTTCTTCGGCATCGAGGGGCACGGCGACCACGACACGATCCTGCGCGCCTCCAAGGCCGCGAAGGAGCACGTGCAGTGGGCCTCCGAGCTGCGCCGCGAGGAGCGGCCGCTCAAGGATCTCTGGGTCTCGACCAAGTGCGGCGAGTCCGACACCACCTCGGGCTGCGGCGCCAACCCGACCGTCGGCAACGCCTTCGACAAGCTCTACCCGCACGGCGTGACGCTCGTGTTCGGCGAAACCACCGAGCTCACCGGCGGCGAGCACCTCGTGGCGGCGCGCTGCCGCAACGACGCGGTGCGCAAGCGCTTCCAGTACATGTTCGACCGCTACCAGGAGGTGGTCAACCGCCACAAGACGAGCGACCTGTCCGAGTCGCAGCCGACCAAGGGCAACATCGCCGGCGGGCTTACCACCATCGAGGAGAAGGCGCTCGGCAACATCCAGAAGATCGGCCGCAAGTGCATGGTCGACGGCGTGCTCGACAAGGCCGAGGCGCCCACCGGCCCCGGGCTGTGGTTCATGGATTCGTCCTCCGCCGCCGCCGAGATGGTGACGCTGTGCGCGGCGGCCGGCTACGTCGTGCATTTCTTCCCGACGGGCCAGGGCAACGTCATCGGCAATCCCATCCTGCCGGTGATCAAGCTGTGCGCCAACCCGCGCACCGTGCGCACCATGGCCGAGCACATCGACGTCGACGTCTCGGGCCTGCTGAGGAAGGAGCTGACGCCCGACCAGGCCGGCGACAGGCTCCTCGAGTGCATGTTCCGCACCGCCAACGGCCGCCTGACCGCCGCCGAGGCGCTGGGACACCGCGAGTTCGTGCTCACGCGGCTGTACGAGTCGGCTTGAGGGTCCTGGTCTGGAAGGGCGCGGCCGAAGGCGCGTTCCGCGCCTACGACGTCCCGCGCGAGCCGAGCCAGACCGTGCTCGACGTCGTCACCTACATCCAGCGCTCGCTCGACCCGACCCTCGCGTACCGCTATGCCTGCCGCGTGGGCATGTGCGGCTCCTGCGCGATGACGGTGAACGGCGTGCCGCGCTGGACCTGCCGCACGCACGTCGACAAGGTGGTGCGCGAGGACTCGCTGCAGATCGCGCCGCTCGCCAACCTGCCGGTGATCCGCGACCTGGTCACGGACATGCGCGAGT
>DATLGR010000260.1:0-9774 GCA_035540415.1 Burkholderiales bacterium
GCATCGCAGGGGCTACGGGTTGAGCCGCCACAGCGCGAGGCGCAGGCCGGCCTGGAGCTCGAAGAACGCCACCGCGCCGTGCTCGAGCTCGCGTCCCACGATGCCCGCGCTCGGCAGGCCGAGCCCCGTCGCGGTAGAAGCGCAGCGCGCGCTCGAGCTCGTCGACGCCCAGCGTGACGAGCGACAGCCGCGGCGCCATGCCCTGCGCCGCGGGCGCGGCGCGGTCGACGTGACCCTCGGGGTGGTGATCGGCGACCAGGTCGAGGCGGATGCCGTGCTCGAGGAGCGCCTTGGCGCCGGCGAGCACCATGGTGAAGCCGCCCATCGCGTCGATCGCCTGCGCCGCGACCGCGCCGGCGTCGCCGCGAAAGCCCCAGTTGCGGATCGTGACGAGCGTGCCCTCCGCGCGCGCCTCGAAGCGCCACTCCACCGGGCAGGGCGGCTCGTCCCACTCGATGAGGATGCGCCGCGGCGGCTCGAGCGCGAGCACGCGCAGCTCGGTAGAGGCGCCATAGTGCTCCCAGTCCCAGCGCACGCGCGCCCCGGGCTCGAGCGGCCCGCTCGCGCGCGAGAACCAGAACCGGGTGGTGATCGCCGGATCGGCGAACGCCTGGAATACCGTCTCCGGCGTCGCGCGGATGAGCATCTGGGCTTGAACGATGGGCGCTTCGGGCATCGCAGGGGCTACGGGTTGAGCCGCCACAGCGCGTGATTCAGCGCGGCAGCGTAGGTGACCCACGCAAGGTACGGTGCAAGCAGCGCGCCCGCGAGGCGGCGGTGGCAGGCAAATGCGATCATCGTCGCGGCGATCAGCGCCCACAGCAGCGCGATTTCGGCGAGCGCGAGGCCGGGCTCGCGCAGGCCGAAGAAGATCCACGTCCAGGCGGCGTTGAACGGCAGATGCGCGAGAAAGAGCGCCAGCGCCTTGGGCGCGCCGGCGAAGCCATGCGAGCGCCAGACGAGCCACGCCGCGACACCCATCAGGAAGTAGAGCACCGTCCACACCGGCGCGAACACGCCGGCCGGCGGCGCCCAGGCGGGGCGCGCGAGCTCGGCGTACCAGCCCGGATCGGTGGCCAGGGCGCCGACCCAGGCGGGGACAAACGCCACGAGGATCCAGCCGACGAGGCCGAGCACGCCGCTCACGGAGCGTCCGCCGCGGCGAGCCTGACCCGCCGCGCCATGCCGCTCTTCACGTTCAGCCTCGTGGCGAGGGCCGTCATGACACCGAGCATACGCCCAGTGCATTACGACCCTGACCCCGATTTCAGACCTTGGGGCTGGTGAACGTCAGGCGGTTGCCGAACGGGTCGCGCACCGTCAGGTCGCGACGCCAGGGCATCTGCTCGATCTCGGGCCGCGCGTGCTTGTAGCGCTTTGCCGCCAGCTCGTCGCGCAGCGCCTCCAGCGCATCGGTCGGGATGCGCAGCGTCGCGCCGGGGCTGCCGTCGCCGTGGTGCTCCGAGAGGTGCAGGAGGCAGCCGTCCCGCGACACCTGCAGGTAGAGCGGAAGGCCCGGCTCGAAGCGGTGCTCCCAATCGACCTTGAAGCCGAGGAAGTCGACGTAGAACTCGCGCGCCTTCGCCTCGTCGAAGATGCGCAGGATCGGCGTCGCGGCCTGCAGCGTCACGCCGGCCCCTGCCCCGCGCCGGGCGGCGCGCCGCTGCGAAGCGGAATCATTCGCCGATCTTGCCGGCGCGGGCGACCTCGCGCCACTTGGCGAACTCGGCCGCCATGTACGCGGCCCATTCCGGCTGCGTCATCGGCGCGAAGGCTTCCAGGTTCTGCCCGAGCAGGCGCTCGGCGGTCTCCCGGGTCTGGGTGATCTGCGCGAGCTCGGCGTGCAGGCGCTCGACGATCGGCCGCGGCGTGCCCGCGGGCACGAAGAGCCCGGTCCAGGCGCGCACGTCGTAGTCCTTGAGCGACTCGACGCCGGACTCGGCAAGCGCCGGCACCTCGGGCGCGAGGCGCACGCGCTGCGCCGAGCTTACGCCGAGCGCACGCAGCCGCCCGGCCCTCGCGAGCGGGTTGGCGGAGGTGAGGCCGTCGAACATGATCGGCAGCTGCCCGCCCATGAGGTCGCCGAGCGCCTGGCCGCTGCCCTTGTAGGGCACGCCCACGACGTCGACCCCGGTCTTCTGCTTGAACAGCTCCATCACCATGTGGCTCAGCGCGCCGCTGCCGAGGTGCGCGTAGCTGTACTTGCCGGGGCTCGCCTTGAGCAGCGCCACCAGCTCCGGGACGTTTTTCGCCGGAAAGTCGTTCGCCACCACCATCATCATGACGGTCCAGCCGATCGGCGCGAGCGGCAGCAGGTCCTTCTCGGCTTCGTACGGCAGCTTCTTCATCACCGCCGGCGTGACGCTGAAGGCGGACGAGGTGCCGAGCAGCGTGTAGCCGTCGGGCGGCGCCTTGGCCACGGCGTCGGCGCCGATGGTGCCCGCCGCGCCCGGCCGGTTGTCCACGACCACCGGCTGGCCGAGGCGCTTGGCGAGCGGCTCGGCGATGGTGCGCGACGCGAGATCGGAAGCGTTGCCCGGCGGGAACGGCACGACGATGCGGATGGGCCGCGCGGGCCAGGTCTGCGCATGTGCGGCAAGGCTGAGCAGCACGCCGGCGAGCGCGGCGGCGATTCTGGTTTTCATGGGAGCCTCCCTTTCGGCGCACGATTCTGGCATAACATCGCCGCATGAATACGCCGATGCTCGCCGACCTGCGCATCCTCGCCGTGGAGCAGTACGGCGCGGGGCCGTTTGGCACGCTGTTCCTCGCCGACCTCGGCGCCGAGGTGATCAAGATCGAGAACCGCGCCGACGGCGGCGACGTCTCGCGCACGGTCGGCCCGCATTTCAACGAGGCGCTGCCCGAGACGGCGCAGAGTCTCTTCTACCAGGGTTTGAACCGCGGCAAGAAAAGCATCACGCTCGATCTCGCCCGGCCGGAAGGCCAGGCGGTGTTCCGGCGCCTGGCGAAGCACGCGCAGGCGGTGGTGAGCAACCTGCGCGGCGACGTGCCCGAGAAGCTCGGCATCACCTACGGCCGCCTCGCCGAGGTGAATCCGGGAATCGTCTGCGCGCACCTCACCGGCTACGGGCGCCAAGGCAGCCGCACCGCCTGGCCGGGCTACGACTATCTGATGCAGGCCGAAGCGGGCTACTTCCACCTCACCGGCGAGCCCGAAGCGGCGCCCACGCGCTTCGGCCTTTCGCTCGTCGACCTCATGACCGGGGTGGCGCTCGCCACCGGCCTGCTGGCGGCGCTGCGCGCCGCCGAGCGCGAGGGTCGCGGGCGCGACGTCGACGTGAGCCTCTTCGACCTCGCGCTCTTCAACCTGAACTACATCGGCCACTGGTATCTCAACGCCGGCGCCGCCACCGGGCGCCTGCCGCGCTCGGCGCACGCCGCGCTCACGCCCTGCCAGTCCTACCGCACGCGCGGCGGCTGGATCTACATCATGTGCAACAAGGAGAAGTTTTGGGGCGTGCTGTGCCGCAAGATCGGCCGCCCGGAATGGATCGACGACGAGCGCTTTCGCAGCTTCCGCGACCGCCTCAAGCACCGCGATCTCCTCACCGAACTGATCGACGAGGCGCTGCAGGCCCGCACCACCGACGAATGGCTGAAGGAATTCGCCGGCGCGGTGCCGGCAGCGCCGATCTACGACGTCGCCCAGGCGCTGGAGAACCCGTACGTGAAGCAGAGCACGCGCATCGAATCCATCCCCGTGCCGGGCGGCGCGCCGCTGCGCCTGCTCACCAACCCGCTGCGCGGCGAAGGCCTCCCGCTCGCCGGGCGCGCGGCGCCGACCCTCGGCGCCGATACCGAAGCGGTGCTGGCGCAGGCGGGCTTCAGCGCCGAGGAAGTTCGGGCGCTCCGCGACGCCAGGATCGTATGAGCTTGCACGCCTACCTGCGCGCCGGCGAGGCGCGCTACCAGGAGCGCTTCGGCCTCGACTTCGAGGAGTTCGCCGCCGGCCAGCGCTTTCGCCATCGCCCCGGCGTCACGCTGACGCAGCAGGACAACCTGGACGAGGCGCTCGACACGCTGAACTACGCCATGCTCCACTACGACGCGCACTACGCGTCCAAGACCACGTGGAAGAAGCCGCTGATGGTCTCGACCGTCACGCTGCAGCGGGTCATCGGATTGTCCTCGCGCACCTTCGGCCGCAAGCGCGCCATCCTCGGCTTCGCCGAGATCGCGCTCACCGGGCCGGTGTTCGGCGGCGACACGCTCTATGCCGAATCCGAGATCCAGGCGGTGCGCGATGCGGGCAGCCGCGAAGGCGTGGTCACCGCCGTGTCGCGCGCCGTGACCGCCGAGGGCCGGGAGGTGGCGCGCCTCACCTACGATGTCGCGGTCTACAAGCGCGGCTGCCACCCCGACGACGGCGCGCGCCTGCCGCCGGCGGAGGAGGAGCGCTTTCGCCTGTACGAGGAGCAGGACGGCGTCCTCCTCGAGAAGTACGGCCTGTTCTTCGAGGACGCGAAGCCCGGCGAGACGTTCGTGCACTATCCGCGGCGCACCTTCTACCGCGACGAGGCAGTGGAGCACGCGCTGCGCTCGCTGGAAGCCAACCCGCAGTTCCACGACCAGAGCTGGCTCGAGCGCCACCAGGACGGCCGCCACCGCATCCAGGAGGCGTGGGTGATCACCGCCGCCACGGCCTGCACCACGCGCACCTTCGGCCGCGTGGTGGCGAACCTCGGCTGGACCGACATCCGCCTGCCGGCGCCGGTGTACGCGGGCGACACCGCCGAGGCGGAGTCCACCATCGTCGACAAGCGCGAGTCGAAGTCGCGCCCGAACGAGGGCATCCTCACCGTGGACACCCGCGCGCGCAACCAGCGCGGCGAGCTCGTGCTCTCCTACCGGCGCAACCTCCTCGTCTACAAGCGCAACGCCGAAACCCCCTACGGCGCCGCCGGCTATGCGTGAGCTCGGCGCCTGCCGGGCGCTGCTCTTCACGCCCGGCAACCGGCCGGAGCGCTTCGCCAAGGCGGGCGCGAGCGGCGCCGACGCGGTGATCCTCGACCTCGAGGACGCGGTGTCGCTCGGCGACAAGGACGGCGCGCGCGCCACGCTCGTGGAGTTCTTCCGGGCGCCGCGCCCGGGCTTCGGCCTGCGTGTCAACCCCATCGGCACGAGCGCCGGCGTGCGCGACCTCGAGGCGCTCGTCTCCTCGGGGGCGAAGCCGGCCTTCCTGGTGCTGCCCAAGGTGGAGTCGGCGTTCGAAGTGCGCCTCTACGCGCGGCACCTCGAGCTGCCGCTGCTGTGCACCGTGGAATCGGCGCGCGGGCTGGAGGCGGCCGCCGAGATCGCCGGCGCCGACCCGCGCGTGCAGGCGCTCGCCTTCGGCGGCGCCGATCTCGCGGTCGACCTGCGCGCCGAGCTCGCCTGGGAGCCGTTGCTGTGGGGCCGCGGGCGCATCGTGCAGGCCGCGGCCAGCGCCGGCATCGCCGCCATCGACGTGCCGCACATCGCGCTCGGCGACGAAGCGGGGCTGCGCGCCGACGCGGCGCGCGCCAAGGCCATGGGCTTCAGCGCCAAGCTCGCCATCCATCCGCGGCAGCTCGGACCCATCCTCGAGACCTTCACGCCGTCCGCGGCCGAGCTCGAGCGCGCCGCCGCGATCGTCGCCGCCTACGAGAAGGCCGGCGGCAACGTGGTGGAATTCGAGGGCCGGATGGTCGAAGGGCCGATCGTCAAGTCGGCGCAGCGCCTGCTCGCGCTCGCCGGCCGCTAGGCGCGCGAGCGCAGCAGCTTCGCCAGGTTGCCCGCCGCCGCCGGCGCGAAGCGGCGGATGCGCTCGTGGCTCTCGAGCACGCTCGGGTCGTCCCGATGCCGGGCCAGCCCGCTGAGCGGATGCAGCCGCGTGCGCTTCGCCCACTCGGCCACCGCGGGGTAAGCCGCCCGGGCCTGCTCGAAGGCCAGCGTGGCGAGGAATGCGGACAGGTAATCCCGGTTCGCATCCCAGTACACGAGCGGCGGACAAAGGCGGTTCTTCTCCTCGTCGGTCGGCACGGTGGCCTCGACCACGCCGAGCATGGCGAACTGGTAGCAGGCGAACGCCCACAGGAAGGGCTGCACCGTGACCCGCCCCGGCTCGAAGATGGGACGCAGGGGCCGCCGCGGCACCCCGCTCGCGGCGCAGTGCACATGGAGCGTTCCCTCGCTCGTCGGCACGCGGCCGTGCTCAAGGATGATCGCGTCGCGCTCGATCCTGCGCACGCGGCCGAGACGCACCACGTCCTCGATGCGCCGCAGGAGGGCGAGCTCCGCCTCGCTCACCACCGCGCCGCGCATCATGGTGGGCGCGACCTTCGGATCAATGCGCAGGAAGTACCCCTCGGCTTCCAGGCGCGCGAAAAGCTCGTCCACCGAGCCCGCCTGCGCCATCGCCTCGAGCTGCAGGGCCGTGCCGCGGTAGAACTCCGGCAGCAGCGCCTGCGGCTGGTGGAAGCGGCGGTTGAGCCACCAGGCCTCGCGCGGCCGGATCCAGCGGATGGCGGAGGCGGGCACGCCCCGCTCCAGCAGCCACACGCAGGCGTCGAGCGCGGTCTTGCCGGCGCCGATGACGGCGTAGCGCTCGGGGCGCTCGCCGATGCCGGCGATGGCGCCCGCCGGCACGCAGCGCACGCCTTCGGCCACCTCGAAGGGCGGCGGGCTCGTCGCCGGAATGGTGCCCTCGACATAGGTGGTGTCGACCACCTTGCGCCGCACCTTCGCCTGCCACGACGCGTCGGCGAGCCGGGACACGAAGCGCTCTCCGCCCAGGTACTCGCAGCCCGGGAAGTAGCGCACGCGGCCGCTCGGCAGGAAGCGACGCTGCATCACTTGCGCGTAATAGGCCCGGATCTCGTCCGCGCCGGCGAGCTCGTAGTAGCCCGCGTTCGTGCCGGCCATGTCGAGCGCGTCGTGGCCGAGCGGCGTCGAGCTCACGCCGTAGAGCGCCGAGGGCTGATGCAGGCGCACGTACGGATACGCGTCGATCCAGTGCCCGCCGGGCGCGTGGCGCCGATCCACGATCGTCACCGTGGCGTCCGAATGCGCGAGCAGCTCGTCGGTAAAGGCCATCCCCGCGGCGCCGGCGCCCACCACGAGGTAATCGGTCTGGAGGTCAGCCGGCCGCGCGGAATGCTTCATGGAAGCTGACGGTACCCTGCGGCACTCGCCCCGTAAACGGCAGCGCGACGAAATAGCGCGGCGGCACGCCTTCGTGCGCGAGCCCCGGGATGTTCCTGAAGCCCAGCTTCTCGTAGTACTCCGGATGCCCCACCAGGCAGCAGCCGCGGGCGTTCAGGGCCTTGAGCCGCGCGAGCCCTTCCCGGATCAACGCCTTCCCAATCCCCTGCCGCTGGTATTGCGGCAACACCGAGACCGGTCCGAGCCCGTACCAGTCCGGCGTGCCATCGGAGATGGTGACGGGCGAAAAGGCGACATGGCCGACCACGCGGCCCTCCGCCTCGGCAACCAGCGAGACGGCGAGCGCGCCGGCCGCGCGCAACGCTTCGATGATGAACTGCTCGGTGTGGTTACTGACCTCGAGGGTCCTGAACGCGGCCTCGGTCACCTCGGCGATGGCGCCTGCGTCGGCGGCGGTCTCGCTGCGGATGACCGGCTTCCGATTCATCCCGCGCCGCTCACCCGCGCACCAGCGCCGCCCCGGTGGAACCCCGTGCAACAGAGACGCAACACTTGCCGGGCGGAACCTTCACCTGCTGGTGCGCCGGATATCCGGGATCCACCACGACCACGCCGTCCGTCGCGCATCCCGCCGACGCGGCCAGCACCGCCGCGGCCAGCACCGCTCTCAATGCCATCGTCGACCGTCCCCTTGATGTGGTCAGTGCTCGCGCCACGGTTGAGGCTCATGGAAGTATTCGATGCTGTTCTCTTCTATGGTCTTGAGCGCCTCGCTCAACGCGGCTTCGTCGGTCTTGAAGGGCTCTATCCAGCACGTGGAGACATCTACGTCGTTCGCGATCTCCAACATCCATTGTCCTTTGCGAGCCTGGTAAATGACGATCCGGAGGCTCCAGCCGTCCTTCGTGACCGTGCGGCACAGCGGAGACATCCTCGGCCCTTTCTCGGGCGGTTTTCGCTTCACGGGTCTGACGCTCCGCGCAAATTCGCGCTGTCCACGGTGGCGCCAATCAGCATTCCCGACGCCTCAACGTAAGCGGCCATTCATCGCGCTGATAGTCCGCAAGGTTCTTCACCATGACGGTGGCGCTGGATGGACATAAGCTGGAGAACTGCGCGGTGTTTCGAATGGGCTCCGGCGCCTGCGCCCGATCGACCGTCTTGTACCCGAGGGCTGCAAAAAAATCCCTTGCGGCGGGCGTCAGCAAGTACAGGGACTGCACCCGACACGTCGCAGCGTACTGTTCCGCCTGCTCGACCAAACGCTTTCCGCAGCCTCGTCCACGTGCCCTCTCCTCGACAGCCAGCGAGCGAAGCAGGCCGAACTCCCCATGGAGCTCGACCCCGACTACACCCGATGGGTCTCTTTCCGCGCCGCACGCGAAGAAGTGCCGAAGGTGCTCATCGTCGAGGTCGGCGACCGGGAGATTGC
This sequence comes from Burkholderiales bacterium, assembly GCA_035540415.1. Taxonomy (GTDB): domain Bacteria; phylum Pseudomonadota; class Gammaproteobacteria; order Burkholderiales; family SG8-39; genus SCGC-AG-212-J23. The sequence continues at coordinate 8,579 of DATLGR010000260.1, forward strand.
AGGCGGCCAGCAAGCGCCTTACGCCGGCCGCGGCAGGATGTGGATGTATGCGCATGCGCTAGCAGTCGCGCGGTCGGCGAAACTTTTTCCTTTGCGCCCCGGAGGCCGCGGCACTCATCAGGCGACGGAAAGTGGGACATTCCAGATGACTTGGCGCGGGACAGGCTGCGGCGTGCCGTAGCCCGTCCCGCATGGCGCTCAGTTTGCGAATGGTGCGGTCCAGTTCATCGGCCTTGCTCGCGAGCCGATGGCGGTCGATGTTCGGACGGCCCTCCGGCGTGAACATGCGTCCAATCTCCTCGAGCGAGAATCCGGCGCTGCGCCCCAGCGCAATGAGGGCAAGCTGCTCGATCACGCGCGGCTCGAATGTGCGCCGCAGACCGCGCCTTCCGGTAGACGCGATCAGCCCCTTCTCCTCGTAGTACCGCAGCGTCGATGGCGGAACGCCGGAGGCGCGCGCCACCTGGTTGATGTCCATGTCCCCAGACCCCTTGACTTCAAGTCCACTTGAAGTGGCACTGTGCCGTCTCCGCCTGTCAAAGGCAAGCGAATGGAGACGGACATGGATTACCCAACAAGTAGTTTGTTCATCGGCGCCGGCGCAACCCTGGCAATGGATCTTTGGGCCCTCGCGCGCAGACGCCTCTTTGGAACGCCGCTGGCGAACTACGGTCTGGTGGGACGCTGGTTTGCCCATATGGCTCGCGGGCGCTTTCACCACGAGCGCATCGCGGCGGCGCCGCCCGTGCTCGGCGAGCAAGCGATCGGCTGGACCGCCCACTATTTGATCGGTATCGCGCTCGCAGGCCTGCTGCTCGCGATCTGCGGGCTGGCGTGGATGCGTCAGCCGACGCTTGGCCCCGCACTGGCGTTTGGCATTGCCACCGTGGCGGCGCCGTACCTTCTAATGCAGCCCGGCATGGGCGCCGGCATCGCCGCCAGCCGCACGCCACGGCCCAACGCCGCGCGCGTGCAAAGCCTCGTCACGCACGCCGTCTTCGGCGTCGGTCTCTACGCCGCCGCCGTCGTCCTCAATTTTCTCTCGGGAGAATGAGATGTGCATCCCTGCCCGCTTCGCGCCGATCGTCTTCGGCGCCCTGCTTTCGGCGATCATGGTCGCGCTCGTGTCCGCTTTCGTTATCGCCATCACCCAGGGGGTGCACCAGGCGTTCGCAGCACAATGGCTCCGGAGCTGC
>DATLGR010000261.1:0-8730 GCA_035540415.1 Burkholderiales bacterium
AAGTCCTCCATCCGGTCCGACCAGCGGATGCCGCCCCGCGCCACGCGCCCGCCGCGCAGGTGCACCCCTTCGACGCGTGGCGAGTGCACCCAGATCTCGACCATCGGCCGCGGCTCGGGCAGCCCGGGCACGCGCGCCGAATCGAGCTTGAACGAGACGTAGGGCTTGTCGCCCTGGAAGAAATTGGTGCGCAGCGTCGCCTGCATGAGCGCGAGAAAGCTGCGCAGGATGCGGTCCTCGTCGAGGCTCGCCACGTGCTCGAGCGCGGCGGTGATCTCGCCCACGATGCCGTCCTGCCCGTCGGCTCCCGCCCCCCCGAAGCGCGCATGGAAGAGCCGCACGAGCGCGGCGGCGATCGGGGGGTTCGTCACCAGCGCCTGCTCGGCGTACGAGCGGCTGAAGGTTGCGCCCGCCTGGGTGAGATAGCGGGTATAGGCGCGCAGCACGGTGATGTCGCGCGCGCTGAGGCCGGCCGAGAGCACCAGCCGGTTCAGCTCGTCGGCCTCCACGGCCCCGGACCACATGCCGAGGAACGCCTCGTGGAACTTCGCGCGCACGCGCTCGAGCGCCACGCCCTGCGGCAGAAGCAGGCCGAAGTCGACGATCCACAACGGGGTCTCCGCGGGCGGCGTGACCTGGTGCGGATGCTCGTCGAGCACGCGAACGCCCAGGCGCTCGAGCATGGGCAGGGTGTCGGAGAGGGCGATGCGCTCGCCGCGGCGGTAGATCTTGAACCGCAGCAGCTCGGCCGGGGCGCCGGGCGGCGCGTAGAGGTTCATGCCGAGCGCCTCGCCTTCGAGGGATTCGATCGCCTCCACATCGGCGAGCGCCGCCGCGACGCCGTACTCCGCGCGGTAGCCGGGCGGAAACGCCTCGGCATAGCTGCGCCACAGCCGGTTGGCCTGCTCCTCCCCGTGGCGCTCGAGCAGCGCCTCGTAGAGCTCGTCTTCCCAGCGCCGCATGGCCCCGGCAAGGCGCGCCTCGAGCGCGCTGACCTGCGGCTGCGGCGCGAGCTCGCCCGGCCGGGTGCGGATGCGCATCAGGATGCGCCCGAGGGCGGCGGTGGAGAGGTCGACATCGAAGTCGCACGACACGCCGTGGAACGCCTCGAGCAGGATGCGCTGGAAGCGCATCCGCAGGTCGGTGTTGTAGCGGTCCCGCGGCACGAAGATGATGCACGACACGAAGCGCGCGTACGGGTCCTGGCGCACGAGCAGCCGGAGCCGCTGGCGCTCGCCGAGCTGCAGGATCGCCATGGCGTGGCGGTACAGGTCCTCGGCGCTGATCTGCAGCAGCTCGTCGCGCGGGTAGCTCTCGAGGATGGAGGCGAGCGCCTTGCCGCTGTAGCCGGCGGGCAGCAGCCCGGCGCGCTCGATGACGTCGGCGAGCTTGCGCCGCAGGAGCGGCACCTGGCTCGGGCTCTCGGCGTACGCGGTATGCGTATACAGGCCGAGGTAGCGCATTTCGCCCGTGACCTGGCCGGCGGCGTCGAACTGCTTGATGCCGACGTAGTCGAGATGCCCCGGGCGGTGCACCGTGGAGCGCGCGTTGGCCTTGGTGAGCACGAGCAGCTCCTTCACGCGCGCGCGCCGGCGCGCCTCGGGCGGCAGGGTGGCGAAGCTGGCGGAGACCCGCTCGCCGCGCTCGCGCAGGATGCCCAGGCCGCTGCCCGGCACGATGCGCAGCACGTCCTCGCCGCCGGAGGCGTCGAGGCGATACTCGCGGCAGCCGACGAAGGTGAAATGATGATCGAGCAGCCAGGCGAGGAAGGCGCGGCCTTCCTCGAGCTCGGCTTGCGCCAGTCCGGGCACCGGCGCGTCCAGGCGACGCACCTGCTCGGCGAGCCGCGCCTGCATCGGCCGCCAGTCCTCGACCGCGGCGCGCACGTCGGCAAGCACCTTGGCGATGCCCGCCTCGAGCCCGGCGAGCTTCGCCGGGTCGGTCTGCCGGTCCACCTCCACGTGCATGTACGATTCCAGCCGGCCCTCGGCGGCTTCGCGCGGCGCGGCAATGCGCACGAGCTCGCCCGCGGCATCGCGCACCACCCGCAGCACGGGGTGGATGAGCAGATGCAGGGTCAGCCCCTGCCGGTTCACTTCCATCGTGACCGAATCGACGAGGAACGGCATGTCGTCGTTCAGGATCTCGACGACCGTGTGCGTGCTGTGCCAGCCGTGCTTTTCGCGCGTCGGGTTGAAGGCGCGAATCTTCGGCTTGCCGCCGGAGAAGCGCCGGGCGAAGGCGAGATGCCCCGCGGCGGCGCCCTCAAGGTCGCTCGCCGCTCGCACCGCCAGCTCTTCGGGGTCCACCTCGGCGTAATACAGCCGCGTGAACTTGTCCGTGAGGTCCGCGGGCGCGGCAGGCGTAGTCGTTCTCATGCGGGGACGGGAGCGCCATTGTAGGTCACCCGATGCCGCGCTCAGGTCCCGCGCGGACGGCTGAGGAGCTCGGTGACGCCGCCGACCGCGGCGGTATTGACGGTCAGGGTCCTCTCGGTGGCGAAGCGAAAGAGATAATGCGGTCCGCCCGCCTTGGGCCCGGTGCCCGAAAGTCCTTCGCCGCCGAAGGGCTGCACCCCCACGACGGCGCCGATCATGCTGCGGTTCACGTAGAGGTTGCCCACGCGCGCCTCGCGCACCACCTCGTCGACGAAGCTCTGCAGGCGGCTGTGGATGCCCAAGGTGAGCCCGTAGCCGGTGTTGCGGATCCATTGCAGAACCCGGTCGAGCTCCGGGCGCCGGTACATGGCCACGTGCAGCACCGGCCCGAAGACCTCGGTGGTGGGAAGCGCGGCGATCTCCATTTGAAAGGCGATCGGCGCGACGTAATTGCCCTTTACCGTTACCGGCGCCGCGCCGATTTGCCGGGCGCTCGCGCGCAGCCGGGCAACGTGGCGCTCGAGCGCCTCGCGCGCCGGCGCGTCGATCACGGGGCCGACGTCCGTGTCGGGCTCCGCCGGGTCGCCCACCTTCAGCTCGGCAAGCGCCCCCGCGAGGAGCTCCAGCACGCGCGGCGCGCAGCCCTCGTCGATGAAGAGGATCCGCTGCGCCGAGCAGCGCTGGCCGGCGCTCTGGAAGGCGGAGACGACGACGTCGTCCACCACCTGCTCGGGGAGCGCCGAAGCATCGACCAGCATCGCGTTCACGCCGCCCGTCTCGGCGATCAGCGTGGCGATGGGCCCCGGGCGCGCGGCGAGCGCGGCGTGGATGCGCCGCGCCGTCTCGTCGGAGCCGGTGAAGGCGACGCCGACGACGCGCGGGTCGGCGACGAGCGGCGCCCCGACGCGCTCGCCGTCGCCGGGCACGCAGTGCAGGACTTCGCGCGGGATTCCCGCGGCGTGCAGCAGGGCCACGGCCTCGAGGCCGATGCGCGGCGTCTGCTCGGCGGGCTTGGCGATCACGGTGTTGCCCGCGGCGAGCGCCGCGGCCGCCTGCCCGGTGAAGATGGCGAGGGGGAAGTTCCACGGCGCGATGCAGGCGAACACGCCGCGCCCGTGCAGGCGCAGCTCGTTGCGCTCGCCGGCGGGGCCGGGCAGCGGCAAGGGAGCGGCAAAGTGCAGGCGCGCCTGCAGCGCGTAGTAGCGGCAGAAGTCCGCCGCTTCGCGCACCTCGGCCACCGCGTCGGCGTAGGTGCGGCCGCCCTCGCGCACGATCAGCGAAACCAGCGCCGTCATCTCCTGCTCGAGCCGGTCGGCGGCGCGATCGAGCATCGCGGCGCGCTCGACCGCCGGCACGCGCGACCACGCCTCGAAGGCGCCGGCCGCTGCCGACACCGCTTCCTCCAGCGGGGGGGAGGCGACCTCGGGCAGCGGCGTGCGCCGGTCCTCGGCCACGCGCAGCGCGAGCGCATCGAGAACGTCGCGGCGCGCGAGATCGAGCCCGAGCGAATTGGGCCGGTCCGGATACAGGTTGCGCGGCAGCGGAATGCGCGCCTCGGCAACATAGGGCTGCGGCAGCGCCGCCACCGGGTCGGCGACCAGCTCCTCCAGCGGCACCGCCGGGTCGGCAATCTGGTGCACGAACGAGGTATTGGCGCCGTTCTCCAGCAGCCGCCGCACCAGGTACGGAAGTAGATCGCGGAAGCTGCCGACGGGCGCGTAGATCCTGCAGGGGAGCGCCCGCTCGGCGAGCAGCGCGTCGTAGAGCGCATCGCCCATGCCGAAGAGCTTCTGGAACTCGAAGGGGCGGTCGCCCGCCAGCTCGAGCACGGTCGCCACCGTGCGGCAGTTGTGCGTGGCGAAGGCCGGATAGAGGGTCGCCGGCGCCGAGAGCAGCCGCCGGGCGCAGGCCACGTAGGAGGCATCGGTCGCCGCCTTGCGCGTGAAGACCGGGTAGTCCGGCATGCCAAGCTGCTGGGCGCGCTTGATCTCGCCGTCCCAGTAGGCGCCCTTGACGAGGCGCACGGCGCATGGGCGCCGCAGGCCGATCAGCCAGTCGCAGACGGCAAGCGCGCGCTTCTGGTAGGCCTGCACGGCGAGCCCGATCGGCGCCTCGCGGCTCACCGCATCGAACAGATCCAGCGTCAGCTCCAGCCGCTCCGACTCCTCGGCGTCGATGGTGATCGCCACGTCGCGCTGGCGCGCGATGCGCACGAGCTGCAGCAGCCGGGGGCGAAGCTCGGCCAGCACGCGAGCACGTTTCGATTCCTCGAACCGGGGGTGGAGCGCCGAGAGCTTGATCGACACGCCGTCGCCCGCCGGGGTGCGCGCGATGGCATGCGCGTAGGCTTCGAAGTAGCGCGTCGCATCGGCTGCGGTGCGCGCCGCCTCGCCGAGCATGTCGTAGCTGAAGCGGTAGCTGTCGAACGGCTTGCTGCGCGTGACCGCCTCTTCGATGCTCTCGCCGAGCACGAACTGGCTGGCGAGAATGCGCATCGCGTGGCGCACGGCGGTGCGCACGACGGGCTCCCCCAGCCGGGCGGCGAGGCGCTTGAGCTGCGCGCCGGGTTGCGCGTCGGCCTCGTGCCAGCGCGCCAGCGTTCCGGTGAGCATGAGACCCCAATCCGCGGCGCTCGCGAGCCAGGAGTCCTCGCCGCCGTGCCCCCATGCTCCGCCCGAGAGCTTTTCGCGCAGCAGGGCGTCGGCAGTCGGGGCGTCCGGGATGCGCAGCAGCGCCTCCGCAACGCACATGAGGGCGACGCCCTCGCGCGTCGACAGGCCGTAATGGCGCAGGAAGGACTCGGCGCTCAGCGCGGCGGGACGGGTCGCGCGAACCCGTTCGGCCAGGCGCAGGGCGGCGGCGGTGATCTTCTCCCCGGTCCGGGGGTCGGGCTGCAGCGACCGCAGCCGGGCCACCGCCTCGGCTTCCGGGATGCGGTGCTCGCGTCGAAGCGTCTCCAGCATGGGTCCTATAATGCTGCGCGAAAAGAGGAGCGCAAACCACCATGACCGCCCCCCCGAAGCTGTGGGAGCCGAGCGAGCGGGCCATCGAGGAGGCACAGCTCACCGAGTTCGCCCGCCAGGTGGTGCGCAAGCGCCGGCTCGAGCTCAACAGCTACCCCGATTTCTACCGCTGGTCGGTGGAATCTCCCGAGGAGTTCTGGTCCGACCTGTGGGACTACTGCGGCGTGGTGGCCGCCCGCAAGGGCAGCACGGTGCTCGTCGACGGCCACAAGATGCCGGGCGCGCGCTGGTTTCCCGAGGCGCGGCTCAATTACGCCGAGAATCTGCTTCGGCGCGGCGACCGCGGCGACGCGTTCGTGTTCTGGGACGAGACCGGCTTCCGGCGCCGGCTTTCCTACGCCGAGCTCTACAGCGAGGTGTCGCGCGCGGCCCAGGCCATGGCGGGGCTCGGCCTGCGCGCGGGGGACCGGGTGGCCGCCTTCATTCCGAACATCCCCGAAGCCGGCGTGCTTGCGCTCGCCGCGCTCTCGCAGGGAATCGTCTGGGCATCCTGCTCGCCCGACTTCGGCGTCGAGGGAGTGCTCGAGCGCTTCGGCCAGATCGAGCCCAAGCTCCTGCTGTGCGCCGAGGGCTACCGCTATAACGGCGAGGCCCACGACTCGCTCGGCCGCGTGGCCGAGCTGGTGGAGCGCCTGCCGAGCCTGCGCAAGGTGGTGGTGGTGCCGCATCTCGATCCGGCGGTCGACGTCTCGGAGATCCCCAAGGCGGCGCGGCTGGACGACTGGCTGCGCCGGCATACCCCCGGCACCATCCGCTTCGCCCAGCTGCCGTTCGACCATCCCGTCTACATCCTGTTCACCTCGGGCACCACCGGCCAGCCCAAGTGCATCGTGCACGGCGCGGGCGGCACGCTGCTGCAGGGGCTGAAAATGTACAAGCTGCACTTCGACCTTCGGCCGGGCGACCGGTTCTTCTACTACTGCACCACGAACTGGGTGGTGTGGAACCTGCTCTTCGGGGCGCTCGCCGCCGAGGCGAGCGTGATGCTCTACGACGGCTCGCCGTTCGCGCGCAACGCGCGCATCCTCTTCGATTTCGCGGAGAAGGAGCGCTTCACCCACTTCGGCACCTCGGCGAAGTTCATCGACGCGCTCGCCAAGCGCGGACTGCGCCCGCGCGACACCCACGACCTGGCGCCGCTGCGCATGATTCTTTCCACCGGCTCGCCGCTGGCGCCCGAAGGCTTCGACTACGTGTACGACGCGGTCAAGGCCGACGCGTGCCTCGCGTCGATCTCCGGCGGCACCGACATCATGGGCGCCTTCGCCGACGCGAATGCGGTGCTGCCGGTGTACCGCGGCGAGCTGCAATGCCGCTCGCTCGGGATGGCCGTGGAGGTGTTCGACGAGTCGGGCCATCCGGTGGTCGGCGAGAAGGGCGAGCTCGTGTGCACGCGCCCGTTCCCGTCGATGCCGCTCGGCTTCTGGAACGACCGCGGCGGCGAGCGCTATCGCGCCGCCTACTTCGCGAAGTATCCGAACGTGTGGACCCACGGCGACTGGTGCGAGCTCACCGAGCGCGGCACGATGCTGGTGTACGGCCGCTCGGACGCCACCCTGAACCCCGGCGGCGTGCGCATCGGCACCGCGGAGATCTACCGCGTGGTGGAGCGCATCGACGAGGTCGAGGAGGCGGTGGCCATCGGCCAGCTCTGGCCTCCCGCACAGCCCGTCGATACCCGCGTCGTGCTGTTCGTGAAGCTGCGCGCCGGGCGCCACCTCGAGGACCACCTCGAGGAGCGCCTGCGCCACGAGATCCGCCGGCATGCTTCGCCGCGGCATGTGCCGGCGCGCATCGTGCAGGTGAGCGACATCCCGCGGACCAAGAACGGCAAGGTGGTCGAGCTCGCGGTGCGCGCGGTGGTGCACGGCATGCCGGTCGCCAACACCGACGCCCTCGCCAATCCCGAGGCGCTCGAGCTGTTCCGCAACCTGTCGGAGCTGCAGTCCTAGCCCAGCGTCACCACGGGATCCCGGGTGCGCCTCCGGCGCGCATTGCGATCGCGATGGCGGCGGCGGGCGCCGCCTTGTGCCTGCACGCGGCGCAGCCGCTGCCGGCGCTCGAGGCCGAGGCGCGGTCGGTCACCGTCTCCGGCCTGTCCGCGGGCGGCTACATGGCGGTGCAGGTGCATGTCGCGCTCTCGGCGCAGGTGCGCGGCGCCGGCGTGCTCGCCGGCGGGCCCTACTACTGCGCGCAGGGGAGCCTGCGCACCGCCTACGCCAACTGCATGCGCCCCGGCGCCTTCGCGCCCTTGCCGCGGACGCAGGAGCTGCGCGCCGAGGCGCAAGCCCGCGCGCGCGGGGGCGCGATCGACCCGCTGGCGAACCTCGCGGGCAGCCGCGCGTGGCTCTTCCACGGGCGCGAGGACGCGACGGTGAGCCGCGAGGTGGTGCAGCGGCTGGCGGAGTTCTATCGGAGCCTCGAGGTGCAGGTCACCGAGGTGGGCGAGCTTGCGGCGGGCCACGCCATGCCCACGCTCGGCGCCGGCAACCGCAACTGCGGCGCGACGCGCCCGCCGTTCATCAACGCCTGCGGCTACGATGCCGCGGGCGAGCTCCTCGCGCACCTCTATGGCCCGCTGCAGGCGCCGCGTCCGAAGCCGGCGGGGCGGCTGCTGCGCTTTGACCAGGCGCCGTTCGGCGACCGCGCGATCGGGCTCGACAGCGAAGGGTTCGTGTTCGTTCCGCCGGAGTGTGAGCGCGAGCGCTGTCGCGTGCACGTGGCCTTCCACGGCTGCCGCCAGGGCGCGGGAGAGATCGGCGAGCGCTTCGTGCGCGAGGCCGGCTACAACCGGTGGGCGCAGGCCAATCGTCTCATCGTGCTGTATCCGCAGGTGCGCGCCAGCTGGAGGCCGTTCAATCCGCGCGGCTGCTGGGACTGGTGGGGCTACACCGGAGCGGCCTATCACACCCGGGAGGGCGCCCAGATCCGCGCGGTGCAGGGCATGCTCGAGCGGCTCAGCGGGCCGCGGCGATGACGCGGACGATCGCTTCGAGGACCTGCGGCTGCTCGCCGATCGGCGGCTCGAGCGTGAGGCTCGCGCCGGGACGGCCGGCCGCGGCGACCAGCCGCGGAAGGTCCTCCTTGACGTGGCCGCCGGCGCCCAGGAACACAGGCACCACACGGATCGCCGCGGCACCTCGCGCGAGCAGCGCGGCGACCGCCTCCTCGAGCGACGGACCGTGCTCCAGGTAGGCGAGCCCGACGCACACGGCGGGCAGCCGGGCGGTGAGCATCGCGGCGAGCTGCTCGAAGGGGCGCGACCACTGCGGGTCGCGCGAGCCGTGCGCGATCAGGACGATGCCCTGCTTCAATGCAAGGTGGCGCGG
>DATLGR010000262.1:0-2351 GCA_035540415.1 Burkholderiales bacterium
CTATGGTCTCGTGGACATCTCGCGCGCCGGCCTGCCTTCGCTCGAGTTCGCCAAGCGCTTCCTCATCGAGCGCAACGTCGCGACGGTGCCGGGCATCACCTTCGGCCCGAGCTGCGACCGCTTCGTGCGCGTGGCATTCACCATCGCCGATGCCGAGCTGCGCGAAGGCCTGCAGCGGCTGCGCGACTATCTCGAGAAGGGAGCCTGACCGTGGCCCGCATCGACGGCCAGCGGCTGCTCGCCGACCTGCGCGCGCTGGCGCAGTTCGGCAAGGCGGGCACGGGCGTAAACCGCGTCTCCTTCTCCAGCGCGGACCTCGAGGCGCGCGCCTGGCTGCGCAGCCGGATGGAGGCGGCGGGGCTCGACGCCGCGATCGACGCGGTGGGCAATGTGCGCGGCGTCACCGCCCAGGCGCCGCGCGCCGTGGTCATCGGCTCGCATACCGACACCGTGCCGATGGGCGGCTGGCTGGACGGCGCCATGGGCGTGCTCTATGGGCTCGAGATCGCCCGCGCGCGCATCGCATCGGGCCGGCACACGGCGCTCGGCGTGGACGTGGTGTCCTTCCAGGATGAGGAAGGCACCTACCTGCCGTGCCTGGGCAGCCGCTCGTTCTGCGGCGACCTGCCGCCGGCCGAGCTCGAGCGGCCGAAGTCGCAGTCGGGCGAGCCGCTGCCGCAGGCCCTGGCGCGCGCCGGCTACGGCGGGGCGCCCTGGCGGCTCGACCGCCAGCGGCACATCGCCTACCTCGAAGCGCACATCGAGCAGGGGCCGCGGCTGGAAGCCGCGGGCCGGCGCATCGGCGTGGTGACTGGCATTGTCGGCATTCGCCGCTTCCGCGTCAGCGCGCGCGGCCAGGCCGACCACGCCGGCACCACGCCGATGAGCATGCGCCAGGACGCGGCGCGGCCCCTCTTCGCGTTCGCCGCGCGGGTGCACGCCGAGCTGCCGCCCATGGCGGGACCGGACACCGTCTGGAACATCGGCGTGGTGAGCGTGCGCCCGGGCGCGGCCAACGTCGTGCCGAGTGAGGCCGAGCTGGTGGTCGAGTTCCGTGACACCTCGAGCGAGCTCCTCGACCGCATCGAGGCGCGCCTGCTCGCCTGGGTCCGCGAGCTCGACGGAGAGGGGCGCGTGCGCGTGGAGGCGCAGCCGATCGCGCGCATCGCGCCCACGCTCATGGCCGAGCCGCTCGAAGCGCTGATCGAGGCGAGCGCCGGCGAGCACGGGCAGGCCGCCCTGCGCATGCCGAGCGGCGCGGGGCATGACGCCATGGTGCTCGGGCGCTATGTCCCCAGCGCGATGCTGTTCATTCCCAGCATCGGCGGGCGCAGCCACGACATCGCCGAGGACACCGCCGAGGACGACATCGTCCTCGGCTGCGAGGTCCTCGCCGGGGTCGTGGAGCGCCTGGAAGACGGCGCCCGCACGGCGCCCTAGGGCCGCACGAAGCGGCCGCCGGGCCTCCCCTGCGGCGCGGCGCCGCGCGCGATCACGCGGCCGCGCAGCATGGTGAGCACCGGCGTTCCCGGCGCCTTCCAGCCGTCGAAAGGCGTGAGGCGGGCGCGGCTCAGCTGATCCTCGTTGCGGATGACGAAGGTCCGATCCGGGGCGACCACGACGAGGTCCGCATCCGAGCCGCGCTGCAAAGCGCCTTTCGCCGGGAACAGGCCGAAGCGCCGCGCTGGCGCCTCGCAGCAGGCGCCGACCAGCCGCGGATAGTCGAGCAGGCCCTGCCCGACGAGGTGCAGCATCAGCGGCAGCAGCGTCTGCACGCCGGGGAAGCCGCCGGGTGCCTTGGCGAGGTCCTCTTCGCCGAGCGCCTTTTCCTCCGGCAGATGCGGCGCGTGGTCGGTCGCGACGAGGTCGATCACGCCCTCGCGCAGCGCGGCCTGCACCGCGGCGAGGTCGGCCTGGCCGCGCAGGGGCGGCACCACCTTGGCGATGGGACCGCGCGCGAGGATCTCGTCGGCGGTCAGCAGCAGGTTATGGGGCGTGACTTCGGCCGACAGGCCTGGCGTCTTCAGCGCCCGCAGCACTTCGACGCTCTCGGCCGCGCTCACCTGCCGGATGTGCACGCGCGCGCGCGCCGCGCTCGCGGCAACGCAGGCGCGCGCCACCCCCAGCGCCTCCGCCACCGCCGGGCGCGAAGCGAGGAACGCGCGCCGGCTCGCGTCGCGTCCCGCGGCCGAGGGGGCCGTGTGCGCGGCGACGATACTGTCGTCGCCGGGGGTCACGCCCGCCACCCCGTCTACGGCGGCGACGGCCTGCAGGCAGGCGAGTAGCTCCTGGTTGCTCGCCAGCAGCAGGGGCGGCGGCAGGTCGGCGAGGAAAAGCTCGAAGGACACCGC
>DATLGR010000263.1:0-8654 GCA_035540415.1 Burkholderiales bacterium
TCCGTGAGAAGGTGTCCACCCTGAGGAGCGCCGCATGACGCAGGCCGCGAAGCCCTGGCCCACCCCGCCGGCCCGGTCGCAGCCGGTGGAGGTCGATCCCATCGTGCTGCAGATCGTGGAGGGCACGTTGAACTCGATCGAGCGCGAGATCGAGTACGCCATCGAGCGTACCGCGCGCTCGCCGATGATCCGCGAGGCGCACGACTACCGCGTCGGCCTGTTCGACCGCTATTGCCGCAAGCTGACCGGGCGGTCGTACTCGGCGATGCCGAACGCCGTGGTGCGCGACTTTCCGCCGCACACCATGCGCCCGGGCGACGTGTTCGTGATGAACGACACCTACCTCACCGAGGGCTCGATCGGCCACCTGCCCGACATCTGCTCCACGGTGCCGGTGTTCCACCGCGGCGAGGTCTACGCCTACATCCAGGCCTTCGGCCACCACGACGACATCGGCGGCCGCGTGCCCGGGTCCATGCCGGGGACCGCCACCTCCGTGTTCGAGGAGGGGCTTGCGATTCCGCCCATCCGCCTCTACAGCGATGGCCGCCGCAACGAGGACGCGTTCAGGATCATCCGCCGCAACACGCGGGTCCCGGAGATGCTCGAGGCCGACCTCGACAGCGAAATGCAGGCCATCCTCATGGGGGCGCGCCGCCTGGAGGAGCTGTTCGAGCGCTTCGGCGCCGAGGCGGTGGAGGCGTGCTTCCAGGCGATCCTCGACAAGTGCCGCGACGTGTACCGCAAGGAGCTGCTGCCGAAGATCCCGGACGGCACTTATGCCTGGGAGGACTATGTCGAGCACGACGGCGTGAGTGAACCGCGGCTGCACCGGCTCGCCCTGACGATGACCAAGAAGGGCGAGCGCATCATCCTCGACTTCAACGGCACCGATCCGCAGTCGCCGGGGCCGATCAACTGGCCCGCGGACTATGCCGACGGCGCCTTCCTCATCAAGTGGATCGCGCCGATCCTGCGCAACCTCGCCGACACGCCCGAGCGCGCCGCCGAGATCAACGTGAACGAAGGCGTGTGCGAAGTCTTCGAAGTGGTGTTCCCGCCCAAGGGCACGCTCATCACGCCCGAGTGGCCGGCCGCCACCAACGCCCGCTCCTTTGTGCTGCTGCGCAGCCTCGGCCTGCTGGCGGGCGTGCTGGCGCACGCGCTCGGCGGGCGCATGCCCGCGGACCAGGAAACCATTCGCTATTCCGGCTTCTATGGCCGCGACGCCGACGGCAAGCCGTTTTTGTCGCGGGAGGTCCTGGGCGGCGGCTCCGGCGGCCGCTCCTACGCCGATGGCAACGACGCCATCCACATCGTGCCCGACTCGCGCAACCAGCCGGCGGAGTTCACCGAGACGCGCTTCCCGGTGCTGGTCGAGAAGCTGGCGTTGCGCACCGATTCCGGGGGCGCGGGAAAGCGCCGCGGCGGCCTGGGCTACGAGAAGCATTACCGGGTGCTGGTCGACTGCCGCACGATCGTCACCGCGGACCGCGTGCGCCTCGGCTGCTACGGCGTAGCGGGCGGCAAGGCCGGCCAGCCCTTCTGCGTCACCGTGGACCTGGAGGGCGCACCACGGGACCTCGGCGGGCTCGTCGACGGCGAGCCCCTCGCGGCCGGACAGGTCATGCGGGTGGTCACTACCGGCGGCGGCGGCTGGGGCGATCCGCTCGAACGCGAGCCGGACCTCGTGGCGCTCGACGTCCTGCAGGGAAAGGTTTCGCTCACGGCCGCGCGCCGCGACTACGGCGTCGTCCTGGAGGAGCGCGATGGCGAATGGCGGGTGGACGCGGCGCGCACGGCGGCGCTTCGCGCCGAGCTGCGCGCCGGGCGCCACGCGCCGCTGCCGCTCATCGACCGCGGCCCCGGCTACGAATCGATGCGGCGCTGACGATGGCGATCGAAGCGGCCAAGGTCATTCTCGAGAGCGTGCAGGACGCCACCGGCCTGGAGCGGTGCATCCTCGACGGGCGCTTTCGCGCCGAGGAGGTCGTGGCCGTCATCGGCAAGACCGAGGGCAACGGCGGCGTCAACGACTTCACCCGCATCCTCGCCGACCAGGCGTTCCGCAGCGTGCTGCGCCGCCACGGCATGGCCGAGGCCGCCGTCGGGCGCGTGCCCATGGTCTGGTCGGGCGGCTGCGACGGCGTCATCACGCCCCATGCCACGGTGTTCGCGCGCAGCGGCGAAGGCGGTCCGCCGCACGAAAAGCGGCTCGCGCTGGGCACGGCGATCAGCGACCCGATCCTGCCCGAAGACATCGGCCGGCCCGCCATGGTGGAGAAGATGGCCGAGGGGGTGCGCCGCGCGATGAAGGACGCCGGCATCGAAGATCCTCGCGACGTGCATTACGTGCAGACGAAGACCCCGCTGCTCACGGTCGAGTCGGTTCGCGCCGCGCACGCGCGCGGGCACACGACCGCCTGCGAGGTGCATGACTCGATGGGAGTGTCCAACGGCACGGCGGCCCTCGGCATCGCGCTCGCCCTCGGGGAAGTGCGCTCCGTGAAGGCCGAGGACATCTGCCGCAATCTGGAGCTCTACTCCTCGGTGGCCTCCTGCTCCTCCGGGGTCGAGCTCGATGCCGGCCAGATCGTGCTGCTCGGCAACCGGCCCGGGGCCGGCGGGCGCTGGCGCATCGGCCACAGCGTGATGCGCGATGCGCTGGACATCGACGGCATCTACCGCGCCGTCTGCGACGCCGGCCTGCCGCTCCCCGAGCGGCCGCGGGCCGAGGATCTCGGCGGCCGGCTGCTCAACTGCTTCATCAAGTGCGAGGCCGACCGCACCGGGCGCCTGCGCGGCCGGCGCCAGATCATGCTCGACGACTCGGACGTGCACCATCACCGCCATGCCAAGGCGGCGGTCGGGGCCGTGGCGGCGTGCGCGATCGGCGATCCGGCCGTCTTCGTGTCCGTGGACGCGATGCACCAGGGGCCGCAGGGCGGCGGCCCGGTGATCGCGATCGTGGACGTCGAAGGTTAGCGCCCGCCGCGGCGCGCCTGCAGGGCGCGCCACAGCTTTTCCTGCGTGAACGGCATGGCGACGTCCGTCACGCCGAGCGCGCGGAGCGCATCGCGCACCGCGCTGGTGATCGCCGCCGGCGCCCCGATGGTGCCCGACTCTCCGCAGCCCTTGGCGCCGAGCGGATTGTGCGTGCAGGGCTGCGACTCGTCGGTCTCGGAGACGAAGGGCGGCACGGTGCTCGCGCGAGGCATCGCGTAGTCCATGAAGGACGCGGTGAGAAGCTGGCCCGTGGCGTCGTAATGCGTCGCCTCGAACAGCGCCTGCCCGATGCCCTGCGCCGCCGCGCCATGCACCTGTCCCTCCACGACCATGGGGTTGATGACCGTGCCGACATCGTCCACGCACACGTACGTGGTCAGCGTCGCCGCCCCCGTCTCGGGGTCGAGCTCGATCTCGCAGGCCTGGGCGCCGTTCGACCACGTGAGGTTGGTCGGGTCGAAGAACGCATTCTCGTGCAGGACGGGCTCCATTCCCGCAGGCAGGTTGTGCGCATAGGTCACCGCCCGCGCGAGCGCCGGCCAGCCGATGCGGCGGTCGGTGCCCGCGACCGCGAACTCGCCGGCGCCGTCCACCACCCGATGCTCGATGTCGCGCTCGGCGGCTTCCAGCAGGTGCGCCGCCGCGGCCTTTGCCTTGGCGAGGATCTTGTCGGCCGCGAGCACGATTGCAGAGCCGGCGATCACCATGGAGCGTGAGCCGAAGGTGCCCGTGCCGTACGGCACCCGCCCGGTGTCGCCCTCCACCAGCTCGATGCTCGAGACCGGCAGCCCGATCTTGTGCGCCAGCACCTGCGCATACGTCGTCGCATGCGCCTGGCCGTGGCTGTGCGTGCCGCACATTAGCAGGATCGATCCGTCGGCGGCCACGCGGATGTCGGCCGAATCGAAAAAGCCGGCGCGGGCGCCGAACATGCCGGCGTACTTGGAGGGCGCCACGCCCGAGCTCTCGACGAAGTAGCACACGCCGAAACCGCGTAGCCGGCCGCGAGCGCGCGCCTCCTCGCGGCGCGCGGGAAAGCCGCGGTAGTCGGCGAGCTCGAGCAGCCGCTCGAACAGGCGCGGGAAATCCCCGGTGTCGTACGTCGGCCCGAGCGGGGTCGAATAGGGCATCGCCTCGCGCGGGATGAAGTTGCGGCGCCGCAGCTCGAGGCGGTCGATGCCCAGGCGCGCCGCGGCCTCCTCCACGAGGTTCTCCAGCACGAAGCAGGCTTCCGGCCGTCCGGCGCCGCGGTAGGCGTCGGTCGGCACGGTATTGGTGAAGACGACCTGGACGTCGACGAAGATCGCCGGGATCCGGTAAGGCCCCGACAGCACGCCGGTGTAGACGCTGGTGGGCACCGCCGCGCCGACGGTGGACACGTAGCCCCCGATTCCGGCCAAGGTCGACACGCGCAGGGCGAGGAACCGGCCCTCGCCGTCCAGGGCAAGCTCAGCCCGCGTGACGTGGTCGCGCGCCTGGTAATCGGTGATGAACGCTTCGGTGCGGCTGGAGACCCACTTGAGGGGCCGCTGCAGCTTGCGCGCGGCCCAGGCGAGCACCGTTTCCTCCGGGTAATGCTTGCCCTTGGTGCCGAATCCGCCGCCGACGTCCGGGGCGATGACGCGCACCGAGTTTTCGGGGAGCTCGAGCTGCTCGGCGACGAACTTGCGGATGTGGTGCGGCACCTGCGTGGCCGAGTAGATCGTCACCTCGTTTCCCTCGAGCCCGCGTTCCGCCGAGGCGAGCGCAATGACGGCGCGCGGCTCCATCGCGGCGCAGGCGATGCGATGGTTGACGAGCTCGACACGCACCACGTGCGCCGCGCGCTCGAACGCGGCGCTCACCGCCGGCTCGTTGCCGCGCTGGAATCGCACCACCAGGTTCCCCGGCGCCTCCACGTGGAGTTGCGGCGCGCCGGGCTTCACGGCTTCGCGCACCTCCGGCACCGCCGGGAGCGGCTCCCAGTCGACCTCGACGCGTTCGGCCGCATCCTGCGCCTGCGCAGCGCTCGCGGCGACGATGACGGCGACCGCCTCGCCGACGTGGCGCACGGCGTCGCGCGCGAGGGCCCAGCGCGGCGGCTCGTTCATCCGCGTGCCGTTGACGCCGGGAATGCGCCACAACGGGGCCATGGGGCCCACCCCGTCGGCGGCCATGTCGGCTCCGGCATACACCGCCACCACGCCGGGCGCGGCCCGCGCCGCGGTCGCGTCGAGGCGGCGGATGCGCGCGTGCGCATGCGGCGAGCGCACAAAGGCGCAATGCAGCTCGCCCTCGAAGGCAAGGTCGCCGACGAAGCGTCCCTTGCCGAGCAGGAAGCGGGTGTCCTCGCGCCGCGGGATCGCTGCGCCGATGCCTTCAGGGTGTCCCATTCAAGGAATGCTTGCTTCGCCCAGGGTTTCTTACGATGATAGGAATCGCTGATCTAGCATACCCCAAGGAGGAGGAACCATGGAGGGCATCCGCAGAGGATGGACGGTCGCCGCGGCGCTGGCGGCGGCGCTGGCGTGCGCGAGCGCGCAGGCGCAGGACAAGGTGAGGATGGGGCTTTTCATCGCCTCCTCCGCCATGCCGTACTTCATCGCCGCGGAGCGCGGCTACTTCAAGGCGGAGAACCTCGACGTCGAGGGCATTCCGCTTGCGACCCATCCGCTCATCATCCAGGCGATGATCAAGGGCGACGTCGACACCGCGTCGAACCTGCTGTCGCTCGAAGGCGCGAACATCAACACGCTGCGTCCGGGAACGGCGAACTACTTCTCCATCAATTGCCAGAACACGAAGTATCAGCTCGAGGCCTTCGTCGTCTCGGCGAAGAACAATACCATCCGCACGCTCAAGGACCTCAAGGGCCAGCGCATCATGGTGGCGCCCGGGCCCGGCAACCTGTTCGTGGCCAAGGGCGTCCTGAAGGCCATCGGGTTCGAGGACGGCCGCGACTACACGATGCAGGAGCAGCCCATGGCGCAGCACATCCCGGGCCTGCAGTCCGGGCAGTTCGAGACCGCGTACACGCTCGAGCCGGTGGTCAGCATGCTGGAGCACCGCAAGATCGCGCGCAAGATCGAGTCGGGCGTCATCGCCACCCACATGCTCGGACGCCCCGACGCCTGCGCGGTGCTCGCCGGGGGTGTCATGAGCGATCGGTTCCTCAAGGAGCGCCCGCGCGTCGCCGAGCGCTTCGCCCGCGCCTGGGCGCGGGCCCTGAAGGACGGCAACGAGGACCCGACGGCCCGGAACCTGCTGTCCAAGCACATGAACACCGCGCCCGAGATCGCGCAGACGGTGCCGCTGTCGCGCTATTACATGGTGCGGGACCTCACCCCCGCCCAGATCGCCGACTTCCAGAAGCTCGTCGATATGGCCACCGAAGCGGGGCTCGTCAAGACGAAGATCGACGTCAAGACGTTCCTGAAGACGTTCTAAGCGGCGCCGATGCTGAACGGGCGGCTGGGGGCGATCACCCCCACCCTCGGGGCGATCGGTTTCCTCGCGCTGTGGTGGCTGATCAGCGCGCTGAAATGGATCGATCCGATCCTTCTGCCGTCGCCGGTCGACTCGTTCCGCGCGGCGTGGGACGGGTTCGTGGGCGGCGGCCTCACGAAGGACTTCATGATCACCGTGCGGCGCACGCTGTCCGCCTTCGCCATCGCGGTGGCCATCTCGGTCCCGCTCGGCATCGTCCTGGGCTCGTCGCAGCGGGTGTACAGCTCGGTGGAGTTCGTCATCGACTTCTTCCGCTCGACGCCCGCCTCGGCCATGTTCCCGCTGTTCCTCGTGATCCTGGGCGTGGGCGAGGCGACCAAGATCGCCGTGGCGGCCTTCGGCGCGAGCCTACTCATCCTGTTCAATACCGCCTACGGCGTGATGAACGCGCGCAAGACGCGGCAGGCGGCCGCGCGCGTGATGGGCGCCTCGTCGGGGCGGGTCATGCTGGACGTCACCCTGCTCGAATCGCTGCCGCAGACCTTCGTCGGGATGCGCACCGGCGTTTCCTTCGCGCTGGTCATCGTCATCGTGGCCGAGATGTTCATCGGCTCGACCGACGGGCTCGGGCAGCGCGTGGTCAATGCGCAGATGATCTTCAACATGCCCGAGATGTACGCGACCATCTTCGCCGCGGGGGTCCTCGGCTACGGCCTCAACCTGCTGTTCATCCTGATCGAGCGCAAATTCGTGCACTGGGGCGGAAAGTAGCGATGAGCGCCACGACCGTCGTCCGGCTGGAGCTTGCGCAATCGGCGGAGGCGGCCATCAGCATCCGCGGCCTGTGCAAGAGCTTCGGCGGGCTGCCGCTGTATCACAACCTCGACCTCGAGATCCCGAAGCATCGCATCACCACCATCTTCGGGCCCAACGGCTGCGGCAAGTCCACCATCATCAACATGGTGGCGGGCCTGCTGCCGATGGACGCCGGCGAGGTGCTGTTCGCCGGCAAGACGCTGCGCCAGACGGTGATCGGCTATGTCTTCCAGAACTACCGCGAGGCGCTGTTTCCCTGGAAGCAGGCCATCGAAAACATCAAGTACCCGCTGAAGCTGGCCGGGCGCAGCCGCGAGGAATGCAATCGCCGCGCCGAGGAGCTCATCGCGTCCTTCGACATCAAGTTCGATCTGCGCCGCTATCCGTACGAGCTCTCGGGCGGCCAGCAGCAGCTCGTGTCCATCATGCGCGCGCTCGCCCCGAACCCGGAGGTGCTGTTTCTCGACGAGCCGTTCTCCGCGCTGGACTACGAGATGACGCTCTTCATGCGCGATAAGCTGCAGGAAATCTTCCAGGCAACGCGCACCACCACGATCCTCGTCTCGCACGACCTCGAGGAGGCGGTCTACCTCGCCGACCAGGTGCTGCTGCTCACCCGGCGCCCCACCCGGATCGCCGAGATCGTGCCCTTCGGCGCGCCGCGGCCGCGGCACCCCGAGACGCTCACGAGCGACGAGTTCGTGCGGGTCAAGGCGCGCTGCCTCGAAGTGTTCCAGCGCGAAGTGCGCAAATAGCCGGGATGACGGACGCGCTCAATCGCCAGAGCGCGCGCGCGCTGGCGCGCCTGGTGGCCACGCGCGAGGCGAGCGCAGGCGAGGTGATCGAAGCGCATCTCGCCGCGATCGCGCGCTCAAACGGCGCCCTCAACGCTTTCGTGACGGTGAACGAGAGCGGCGCCCGCCAGGCCGCCCGGGCGCTCGACGAAGCGCTGGCCGAGCGCGGCGCCCGGCCGCCCGGGCCGCTCGCCGGCGTGCCGGTCGCCATCAAGGACGTCACGCCCACCGCGGGCCTGCGGACCACCTGGGGCTCGACGCTGCTGCGCGATCACGTGCCGGGCGAGGATGCCGAGGTGGTGCGGCGGCTGAAGGCGGCCGGCGCGATCGTCCTGGGCAAGACCAACACGCCGGAGTTTGCCGCCGGCGCCAACACGGTCAATCGCCTCTTCGGCGCTACGCGCAACCCCTGGGATGCGCGCCTGTCGGTCAGCGGCTCCACCGGCGGCGGCGCCGCCGCGCTCGCCGCGCGCCTGGCGCCGCTCGCCGAAGGCACCGACTTCGGCGGCAGCCTGCGCACGCCCGCGGCCTTCTGCGGGGTGGTGGGCCTGCGCACCACGGCGGGCCTGGTGCCCCGGCATCCCGCCGCCCTGCCCTGGCACGACCAGAGCG
>DATLGR010000264.1:0-3718 GCA_035540415.1 Burkholderiales bacterium
GCAGGTAATTCTCGTTGAAGGTCGCCACCCGCCCCGCGCCGTCGATGACCAGGATGCCGTCGGTGGTCGACTCCAGCGTGGCGCGCATCACGGCGAGCGACTGCAGCAGGTCGCGCTCGGCGCGCTGGCGCGCGGCGAGGATGCTCTGCGCGTTCTGCAGCGCGACGGCGCGCAGGAGCTCCTCCTCGCTCTGCGCCATCAGCGCAGCCCGAGGGCCCTGGCGGCGAGCGCGGTGCCGAGCACGCGCGCGCGGATCTTGGCGAAGGCCGTTTCGCGCGGGGTCGAGGTGTCGTCCGAGAACGGCGAGAACCCGCAGTCGTCGGTCGTGCCGAGCTGCTCCGGCGGAATGTAGCGCGCCGCCTCCAGCACGCGGTCGCGCACCTCCTCGGGCGTCTCGATGCGCGGATCGATGGTGGCGATCACGCCCACGAACACCATCTGGTCCGGCTTGAGGTGCTTGCGGATCACCTCGAGCACCCGGCGGCGGTCGCGCTCGATGGCGAGCGAAACGTAGAAGCGGCCCACGTTGAGCTGGAACAGGCTCGGCAGCAGCGCCGCATAGTCCGCATCCAGGCTGTGCGTGGAGTCGCAGTCGCCGCCCGGGCAGGCGTGCACGCCGAGGCGCCGGCGCTCCTCGCCGCTGAAGCGCGCGAGCGCGAGGTTGTTGAGGTCGACGAAGCTCGCGAGCAGCTCCCCGCTCGGGTCGATCTTCACCGCGAGGCGCCCCTCGGTGAAGTCGACCTGCACGTTGTGCGCGCCCTGCTGCAGGCAGCGGCGGATTTCGGTCTCGTGCTCGAGCAGCAGGTCGTCGATGAAGTCGTCCCGGGAGTACCCGGGCAGGCCCTCGGCCGGATACATGAGGCTCAGGGCGGAGGGCGAGATCACCGCCT
Organism: Burkholderiales bacterium; assembly: GCA_035540415.1. GTDB lineage: Bacteria > Pseudomonadota > Gammaproteobacteria > Burkholderiales > SG8-39 > SCGC-AG-212-J23. The sequence continues at coordinate 891 of DATLGR010000264.1, forward strand.
GCTTCACGGGCACCTTCGCATAGCGCATCGCCTCGCCCATGAAGGCGTCGGCGTAGCGCTTGTAGCGGAACGGGCCGCTCGTCAGGCGGGGCATGCGCCGCGTGTGCCCGGCGGCGAAGGGGATGCGGAAGCCCTCCGGCGTGGTGTTCGGCAGCCCGTGCACCGAATACGTCCAGAAATTGTGATATTTGCGCTGCTCGCCGTCGGTGATCACCGGCGAGCCCGTCGCCTCGAAGCGCTCGACGGTGTCGCGCACGGCCTCCGTGTAGAGCGCGTTCAGCGCGGGCGCGTCCGCGCCGCGCGCCTCGACTTCGCGGATCAGATGCAGTGGACGCGGAATGCTTCCAATCGGCTCCGTGGGAATCGGCATGCGCGGAGGATAACAGCCGGCTTGCGATGGAAATCCGCGCGCGCTGCGCGGTCACCCACGCGCTAACGCGCCTGTCCGGGATTTCCCGACAACCTCGGCTGGCCGGCGGCTAGGGCGGCGCGGTGCGCAGGCGCTGGAGGAGCTCGGCGCTCGGCACCGGCTTGCCGACGTACCAGCCCTGCGCGCGATCGCAGCCCAGGTGCTGCAGCGCCGACCAGACCGCCTCGTCTTCCACGCCCTCGGCCACCACGGTGAGCTCCAGGTTGTGCGCGAGGTCGATCAGCGAGCGCACGATCTTGGCGTGCTGCGGCAGCTGCAGCATCTGGCGCACGAACATGATGTCGATCTTCAGCTCGTCGAGCGGCATCTGCGCGAGGTAGTACATGGAGGAGTACCCGGTGCCGAAATCGTCGATCGCGATGCTCGCGCCCAGGCGCTTCAGCTCGGCGAGCGCCTCCATGGCGAGCTTCTGGTCGCTGAGGATCGCGGTCTCGGTGACCTCGAACACGAGGCTGCGCGCCGGCACGTCCCACGTGCGCAGCGCCCGCCCGACGTACGCGGGCAGGTCGGCCTCGTGCAGGTTCGACGGCGACACGTTGACGCTCACCGTGAACGCCGGATCGAGCGCGCGGAACGCGGCGCCCTGCTGGATCGCGCTGTTGATGACCCACAGCGTGAGGTCGTTGATGAGGCCGGTGGACTCGGCCACTGCCACCGCGATGTTCGGCGGCACCGCGCCGAGCTGCTCGTCGTTCCAGCGCAGCAGCGCCTCGGCGCCGACCACGCGGCCGGTGCGGAAGCTGGACTGCGGCTGGAAATAGAGCTGCAGCCCGGTGTTGTTCTGCAGCGCCCGGCGCAGCCGCGCCGCGTAGCGCGACTCGTCGAACTGCGTGCCCGGCGCGTCCTCGCGGTACATCGCGATGCGGTCGTGCCCCGCGCGCGCGGTGCGCAGCGCCGCCTTCGCGCGCTGCAGCACCTGCTCCGCGTCCTTGCCGTGGTGCGGATAGAGGGCGATGCCGATGTTGGGCTCGGGCGCCACCGCGAAGTCGTCCAGCTCGAGCGGCCGGTCGAGCACCCGCAGCACCTTCTGCGCCGCGAGGATCGCCACGCCTTCGGAAGGCACCGGGTGCAGCAGGCACGCGAACTCGTCGCGCGAGGCCGGCAGGGTGAAGTCCGAGGGCCGCAGCACCTCCTCGCGCAGCGCCGTGCCGATCGCCTTGACCAGCGCCTCGCCGGCCCGCAGTCCTCGCAACGCGTCGACCTGGTCCACCGCCGCGCAATGCACCAGCAGCAGGGCGCTCGCCGCTCCTCCGCCGCCTTCGAGCCGGCGCTGCAGCGCCGGCAGCAGCGACTCGTCGGCGGCGCTCGCCTCCCCCGTCGGCGCGAGCGCCTCCACCAGCCCGCCCAGGTGATAGGACAGCCGCTGCAGCGCGCCCATGACCGGCGCGGTCTGCGCCGGATCGGCGCAGACGGCGAGCGTGCCCGCCGCCTCGAGCACGCCGCGCAGGCGCCGCGCCCGCCGCCGGGCGAGCGCGTGGTCGGCGCCCAGCCACATCGCCAGGCGCTCAAGGCTGTCGGCCGAGGGCCAGCCGAGCGCTTCCAGGGCATCGGCGCATTCGTCGCGCTCGAGCTCGTCGATCCCGGCCAGCGACCCGCCTTCGAGCGCCCGAGCGCACAGCCGTGCGAGGGTGAGCGACGCGGTTTCGTCCAGCCCGAGCAGCTCGCCGGTGGCGTCGATGCGGCTGGCCATCAGAGGAAGAAATCCCGCGGGTCGAGGGGCAGCTTGCTTGCTTCGAGCGTGCGCCGGATGCGGTAGGGCTCGCCGCTGGGCGAGGCGGGCTCCCGGATGAGGTCGAGGATGCGCTGGGGCGAGATGGGGTTGGACTGGGCGTCGAGCAGCAGCATGACGCGCGGCTGCAGGCGGCGCACGCGGTTCTGCGCGATCACCACGCCGATCTCGCCGGAGTTGAGCTGGACCACGCTGCCCACCGGGTAGATGCCGATGCATTGAATGAACTGCTCCACCAGCGCCTCGTGGTAGAGCGTGCCGCGCGCCTTGTACAGCGCGCCGAGCGCGTTGGAAGCGGACATCTGCTCGGCGTTCGGCCGCACGCTGGTCATGGCCGAGAAGCTGTCGGCGATGGCCGCGATCCAGCCGACCATGCCGATGTCCGCGCCGGCGAGCCCGCGCGGGTAGCCGCTGCCGTCGTAGCGCTCGTGGTGCAGCAGGACGAGGTCGGCGAGACCGCTCGGCAGCCCCTGCGCCTCGCGCAGCATCGCGGCGGAATGGAGCACGTGGGCACGCGCCTGGCGCAGCTCCTCCGCACTGAGGGGCTCGCGCTTGGCGAGGACGGCCTCGGGAACCTTGAGCTTGCCGATGTCCTGCAGGAGCCCCACCAGGCCGAGCTGGTCGATCTGATCGCGCGGCAGCTGCAGGAAGCGGCCGAAGGTCATCATG
>DATLGR010000265.1:0-3133 GCA_035540415.1 Burkholderiales bacterium
GTCGCGCCTGTTCCCCGAGCCGGCGCTCGAGCATGTCCGCCGCCGCGGCGGCGAGGTGCAGCTGCGCTCGCCGGTGCCCAGCCTCGAGGCGCTGCGCGGCTTCGACGCCGTCATCGTGGCGGTCGGCCCGCACCAGCTGAGGGGGCTGCTGCCGGCGCTGGGCGAACGCTTCTCCTACCAGCCGATCTACACCTGCTACCTGCAGTACCCCGAGCGGACACGCCTGCCGTTTCCGATGCTCGGCATGAGCCAGGGACTCGTGCACTGGGTGTTCGACCGGGGGCTGCTCGCGGGCGAGCGCGGCCGCTTTGCTTGCGTCATCAGCGCACGCGGGGCGCATCAGGCGATGACGCTGGAGGAGCTCGGCGATGCCTGCCATCGCGAGCTCGCGGCCGTGCTGCCCGGGCTGCCGGCCCCGCGGTGGCGGCGCACGATCGCCGAAAAGCGCGCCACCATCGCCTGCACGCCGGGGCTGGCACGCCCGGCGGCCGAAGTGGACGGCGTGTTCCTCGCCGGTGATTACACCGATCCGGAATATCCCCCGACGCTGGAGGCCGCGGTGCGCAGCGGCGTGCGCGCCGCGGAACGCGTCGCCGGCTTGCTGGTCTGACCGGCATCATGAAAGCGCGCATCGGCATCGTCGGCACGGGCTGGGTCGGCTCGAGCGCCGCCATCTCCATCCTGCACGCCGGCATCGCGGGCGAGCTGCTGCTCGCCGACCGCCGAAGCGAGATCGCCGAAGGCGAGGCGATGGACCTCGCCCACGGCGCCTCCTTCTATCCCTCCGCGCGCGTGCGCGCCGCCGCCGTCGAGGAGATGCGCGACTGCGACGCCGTGGTCATCGCCGCCGGCCGCGGCGGGCGCGCCGACGAGACCCGGCTCGAGCTGCTGCGCGACAACGCGGCCACGGCGCGCAGCATCGGGCAAGCGCTGCGCGGGCACCGCGGGCTCGTGGTGGTCGTCACCAATCCGGTCGACGTCCTCACGCACGTGGTGCGCGAGAGCGCGGGCCTGCCGCCCGAGCGCGTCATCGGCACCGGCACCATGCTCGACACGGCGCGGCTGCGCGCGGTCGTCGCGCAGCAGCTCGCCCTCGATCCGCGCTCCATCCATGCGCAAGTGGTCGGCGAGCATGGCGACTCGGAGGTGGTGCTCTGGTCGGGCGCGCAGGCGGGCGGGCGCGCCCTTCGCGACTGGCCCGCCTGGCATTCGGAGCTCGAAGCGCGCCTCGGCGAGCAGGTGCGCCGCGCCGCCTACGAGATCATCCGCCGCAAAGGCGCCACCAACCACGCCATCGGGCTGGTGACGGCGGCGCTGCTGCGCTGGATGCTGGGCGGCGAGCGGCGCATCGTCACCGTGTCGCGCGTGCAGGCCGGCGTGCTCGGGCTCTCCGAGGTGGCGCTGTCGCTGCCGGCGGTGGTGGGCGCCGGCGGCGCGACCGAAGTCATCGTCCCGGCGATGGACGAAGCCGAACACGCGGGGCTGCTGCGCTCGGCGGGCGTCATCCGCGAGGCCATCGCGTCGGTGTAGCCGCACGCCCCGGCGTCGTCTAAAGCTCGCGCAGCAGGCGCACCGCCTGGTCCACCCGCTCGACCGCGAGGACCTCCAGTCCCGCGATGCGGCCCTTCGGCACGTTGCCTTGCGGCACCAGCGCTCTTTCGAAGCCGAGCTTAGCGATCTCGCGCAGCCGCTCCTGGCCGCGCGGCGCCGCGCGCACCTCGCCGGCGAGCCCGATCTCGCCGAACACCGCCACGCCGGCGGCGATCGGTCGATCGGTGAGCGAGGAGACGACGGCGAGCGACACCGCGAGGTCCGCCGCGGGCTCGCCGACCCGCACCCCGCCGACCGCGTTCACGAAGACGTCCTGATCGAACGTCGCGATGCCCGCATGGCGGTGCAACACCGCGAGCAGCATGGCGAGCCGGGCGGGCTCCAGGCCCACCGACAGGCGCCGCGGGTTGGGCGCGTGCGCCGCGTCCACCAGCGCCTGGATCTCCACCAGCAGCGGCCGCGTGCCTTCCAGGGTCGCAAGGACGCAGGCGCCGGACACCGGCTGCCCGTGGCTGGAGAGAAACAGGCGCGAGGGGTTGCTCACGCCCTTGAGTCCCTTGTCGGTCATGGCGAACACCCCCAGCTCATTCACCGCGCCGAAGCGGTTCTTCACCGCCCGCACCAGGCGAAAAGCCGACTGCGCGTCCCCCTCGAAGTAAAGCACCGTATCGACGATGTGCTCGAGCACGCGCGGGCCCGCGATGGCGCCGTCCTTGGTCACATGCCCGATCATGAACAGCGCGGTCCCGGCGCGCTTGGCGTGGCGCGTGAGCTGCGCCGCGCATTCGCGTACCTGCGCCACCGAGCCCGGCGCCGACTGCAGCGTCTCCGACCACAGCGTCTGGATGGAATCGACCACCGCCACGCGCGGCCGCGCGCTCTCGAGCGCCGCGACCACCCGCTCGAGCTGCGTCTCGGCGATCAGCCGCACGCGCGGCGCTTCGATCGCGAGGCGCCGCGCCCGCAGCGCCACCTGCTCCGCCGACTCCTCTCCGGTGACATAGAGCGCCTCCTGGCCGAGGCTCGCCGCCGTCTGGAGAAGGAGCGTCGACTTGCCGATCCCGGGATCGCCCCCGAGCAGCACCACCTGTCCCGCCACCAGGCCGCCGCCCAAGGCCCGGTCGAGCTCGGCGACGCCGGTGCCGACGCGGGCGAGCTCCTGCGCCTCCACCTGCGGGAGAGGCACGGCCTGCGCCGGCGCCCCGGCGTAGCGGTGCACGACCGCCTTCTCCACCGCGGACTCGGTGAGCGTGCCCGCGGCGCCGCACGACGGGCAGCTGCCGAACCATTGCAGCGCCGAGGCGCCGCACTCGCCGCAGACATACGCGCTCTTCGCCCGGGCCATCAGGGGACCTCCTCCACCGGTACGCGCGGCGCCCGCGCGCACAGCAGCTCGTAGCTGATCGTCCCCGCCGCGGCGGCCACCTCGTCGGCGGCGAGGCCTTCGCCCCAGAGCGTCACCGGCGCGCCGATCCCCGCGCCCGGGACCGCGCTCAGGTCGACGCTCAGCATGTCCATCGAGACGCGGCCGACGATCCGGGTGCGTCGCCCGTCGACCAGCACCGGCGTCCCCGTGCCGGCG